>NZ_JBFAYB010000032.1:0-78476 GCF_040681075.1 Streptomyces sp. NPDC051907
CCCGCGCCGGCGGCCCCCCCCCCCCGCCGCCCCACGACGTGGGGAGTCGGGCTCAGTCGCCGACCGCCACCCGTTGCGGCTCCTCGGCCGCCTCCGGCGCGGACTTCGCCACCACGACGCTCTGCGCGGCGGGGCGGGTGCGCAGCCCGGTCAGCGTGATGAGCAGACCGGCCGCCGCGATGGCCGTCACGACCACCAGGCCGGGCCGGTAGCTGTCCAGCACCTCCTGCGGCGAGCCGCCCTCGGCGCCGCCCGCGGTGATCACGGCGGTCACCACGGCCAGGAAGATCGCGCCGCCCACCTGGAACGAGGTGTTGAGCAGCCCGGAGACCATGCCCTGCTCCTCGTCGGCCACGCCGTTGGTGGCCTGGATGTTGAGGGCGGAGAAGGCCAGCGCGCAGGCCGCGCCCAGCAGCAGCATCGACGGCAGGATCACGGCCGCGTAGGACGGCGTCAGGCTGACGCGTATGAACAGCGCGTAGGCGACGACCAGGAACGCGAAGCCGGACGCGATCACACGCGGTGTCCCGAACCGGTCGATGACCGAGCCGACCCGTGTCGAGGAGAGCGCGACCAGCGCGCCGGCGGGCAGGAAGGCGAGCGCGGTCTGCAGCGCCGACCAGCCGAGCAGCGACTGCATGTACTGCGTGACCAGGAACTGGAATCCGACGTAGCTGCCGAAGAACGCGGCGGCGCCGAGGTGCGCCCTGATCTGGGTGCCCGAGCGCAGCACGCCCAGCCGGATCAGGGGGTTGGCGGTGCGCTGCTCGATGACGACGAAGGCGGCCAGCAGCAGGGCGGTCGCGAGGAAGGAGAGCACCGTGCGGGCGGAGGTCCAGCCGACCTCGGGCGCCTGTACGACGGTGAAGACGAGCAGCAGCATCGCGGCTGTTCCGGTGACGGCGCCCGGCAGGTCGTAGCCGCGGTGGGAGGTGTCGCGGGCGCTCTGCGGGATCAGCTTCGCGCCGACGACCAGCGCGATCAGCGCGACGGGCGCGGGCAGCAGCATCGTCCAGCGCCAGCTGAGCTCGGTGAGCAGCCCGGAGAGCACCAGGCCCATCGAGAAGCCGGTGGCCGCGCAGGTGGTGTAGATGGACAGCGCTCGATTGCGCTGGGGTCCTTCCTTGAAGGTCGTGGTGATGATCGAGAGCCCGGCCGGCGCGGTGAACGCGGCGCTCAGGCCCTTGATGAAGCGGCTGGCGATCAGGAGCGGCCCGGAGTCGACCAGTCCGCCGAGCAGGGACGCGAGGGCGAAGACGGCGAGCGCGATCAGGAAGACCCGTCGGCGGCCGAGGAGGTCGGCCGCGCGGCCGCCGAGGAGCAGCAGTCCGCCGTAGCCGAGGATGTAGCCGCTGACGATCCACTGCAGGGTCGAGGTGGACAGGTCGAGGTCTTCGGCGATCGAGGGCAGGGCGACGCCGACCATCGAGACGTCGAGGGCGTCGAGGAACATGGCGGCGCACAGCACGAGCAGGGTGCCCCAGAGCCGGGGACTCCAGCGCTCCTGGGTCTGGTCGGGAGCGGAGAGGGACGGAGAAGTCATGTGGATCACCGTACATGCACATGCATTGACTGCAAGTGCATTTAATTCCGGTGCAACAAAACGCGTCGGCTCTGCTAACGTGCGGTCATGGCAGCGATGAAGCCCGAGCGTGCGCTCGTACAGGAGTGGCGGGACGTCCTCGCGCTGCACGCCCGCACGATCTGCGAGCTCGACCGCGCGCTCCACCAGCACGGACTGGGCGCCAGCGACTTCGAAGTCCTCGACGTGCTCGCCGAGATGCCGGCGGACGGCGGCGACTGTTCGTACCGTGTGCAGGAACTGGCCTCCCAGGTCCATCTCAGCCAGAGCGCCCTCTCCCGTCTGATCGCACGGCTGGAGAAGGACGGGCTGGTGACGCGGGGGATGTGCAGCGAGGACCGCCGCGGGGTGCGGGTGGCGCTCACCGACGCCGGACGGGCCCGCCACGCCGAGGTCCAGCCGCTTCAGCGCGCGGTTCTCGCCAAGATGCTGCCGGGCGCCTCCGTCTGAGCCGGAATCCGCCGGCGTTTGGGCTGCGCGCCTGCGCCCGGCGTCCCAGCCTGAGCGGGGGCTCGCCCATGTCGGGGCCGGGTGCCTCTGCCGAGCCGGAGGCCGCCCATGTCCGGGCCGCGCGCCGACGTCGGCGCCCGGCCCTTCAGTCCATCAGGACCGTCTACGACCAGGTGATGGCCGACTTCTCGCGCCACAGCCGTGCGAGGTCCGCGTCGCCTGCGACGGACACCGCGGTGAGCGGAAGCCGGTTCCACAGCGTCAGATAGAGCTGCTCCGCCGTTCCGCTCACCTCGCAGTCCGCCGGGCCCTCGTCGGTCCGCTCGGTCTGCACCGGCTCGGTCGAGAGCCGCAGGGTCCACACATCGTCGGTGTCGAGGGCCCGTACCCGAAGGACGCGCGGAGTCTGGGTGCGCATACGGCTCTTGGGGCGGGCGTGGAAGAGACACAGCAGCTCGTCGAGGCCGTCCACGGCGAACCCGGCCGCGAGCGGGCCCGGCTTCCCGTCGAGCGCCGACTCCGCGTCCGCCCGGTGGACGGCCGTCTCGTGCGCCTGGCGGCGCGCCCAGAACGCGAGCGGAGACGGCGCCGGCATGAAGGTCCAGCACTCCACGTCCGCGGGCGCCTCGCTCAGCGCGGCCACCAGTAGGCCGTGCCCCTCCCGGAACCACTCCAGGAGCTCTTCCCCGTCGAGGTCGGGCTCGCCGCCGTCAGGGTGGTAGGCCGTGTGCCCCTCGGCCACGAAGGCGGTCGCCCAGCGGTGGACCATGCCCGTGTGCCGCAGCAGGTTCCGCACCGTCCAGCCGGGGCAGGTGGGAACGGCTGCGTCCGGGCCGGCCTCGGCGGCCGCCCCGGCCAGCGACTGGCCCTCGCGGACGAGGCATTTGATCAGCTCAGCGGTCTGCATGCGGCCGATTCTGCCAGCGCGTTCCGCTCCGCGGCAGACCAGCCTCACGCCAGTCGTTCGCCGCGCTCACGCCAGTCGCCGCGCGCGTCTGGCCGGCCGAGGGGAGTCACCTGCCCGAGCCGGGGCAGCAGGTCTGGCCGGTGGTCGTGTGCTCGGCGCCCGGCTGCCTCGGGGCAGCCGGCTCGGCACAGCGCGCCGGATGGTCGGGCTTGGCGGCGGCCGACGCGTTGCGCGCTCCGTAGCCGATCAGCGCCGCGCCGGCCGCGAGCGCCGCCACCGTCGTCATCGCGAGGGGCAGCGAGAACCAGTCGGCGAGGAACCCGATGACCGGCGGTCCCAGCAGCATCCCGCCGTAGCCCAGCGTGGACGCCGCCGCGACCCCGCCGGGGCCGGCGAGCGCGCCTGCCCTGGCCACCGCCACGGGGAAGATGTTCGCGAGCCCGAGCCCCGTCACGGCGAAGCCCAGCAGGGCGAGCCACACCGTGGGGGCGAGGGCGCCGAGCAGCATTCCGGCCGCGGCCGTCGCGCCGCCCGCCACGAGGGTGCGGGTCTGGCCGAGCCGCTCCAGCAGGGTCGTGCCGGTGAGCCGACCCGCCGTCATGGTCAGGGCGAACAGGGAGTATCCGGCCGCGGCGACGCCCGGGTGCGCGTGCAGGTCCTGCTCCAGATGGAGCGCGCCCCAGTCGGCCATCGCCCCTTCTCCGTACGCCGTGCAGAGCGCGATCACGCCGAAGAGGACGACGAGCCGGCGCGTACGGCCCCGGAGCCGCCCGTCCTCGGAGCGGGTCTCGCCGGCCGGGGATCGCCCGGCGCCGGGTGCGGGGTGGCGCATGAGGGTGGGGCCGGCGAACGCGGTGATCAGCAGGCCGACGCCGGTGAGCGCGAGCAGGTGCGCGGCCGGGCTCAGCCCGCCGGCGACGAGCCCGCCGAGGCCGGCGCCGACCATTCCGCCGAGACTGAAGGCCGCGTGGAAGCTGGGCATCACGGGCCGGCGCAGGGCGGCGACCAGATCGACGGCCGCGCTGTTCATGGCGACGTTGATCCCGCCGTACGCGGCGCCGAAGACCAGCAGCACCAGGCCGAGGGCGAGCGTCGAGTGGGTCAGCGCCGGGAGCGCGATGCTCAGCGACATCAGAACGCCGCTGGCGACCGTCACGGGGTGGCTGCCGAAGCGGCGGCAGAGGCGGCCGGTGAGCGTCATCGTCACGACCGCGCCCGCCGAGACGCCGAGCAGGGCCAGGCCCAGATCGCTGGCGGAGGCGCCGGTCTGCTGTTTGATCGCGGGGATGCGGACGACCCAGCCGGCGAAGAGGAAGCCGTCGAGGGCGAAGAACACGGTCAGGGCGGTGCGGAGGCGGGACAGGGAGAGTGCGGCGGTGTCTGCGCCCGGTCCCCCCGGTACGGCCGTCCGTAGTTTGTTTAGGTTCGGCACAAAGTCAGCATAGGGGCCTCGGCCCGTTCCGTACAAGGCGGCGGCGCCACGTCCGATCATGGGAGACTCGCCTCCATGAACGGCAAGGCGACGACGACCCGGGCGAAGCTGGAGAGAGGCCGCAGCGCGCTCGGCCCCGCCCTGGAACTGGTGCACACCGGCAGGGCCCCCACCCGGGCCGTGCTCACCGCCGAGCTAGGCGTCACCCGCGCCACCGCCGGAGCGGTGGCAGCCGAGCTCGAAGCCCTCGGGCTGATCACGGTCGACTCCCGGCCGGGCGCCGCCGCCGGCTCCCAGGGCCGCCCCTCGCACCGGCTCTCCGTCGACGACGCCGGCCCCGTCGTGCTCGCCGCCCAGGTGCACGCCGACGGATTCAGGGCCTCCCTCGTCGGACTCGGCGGCAGCACCGTCGCCACCGCGCCCGGCTGCGTCACCGTCTCGGCCGACCCGGCCCAAGTCCTCGGCGAGGTCGTCGAGGCGGGCGCGGCCCTGCTGCGCGCCAGCGGCCGCCGCTGCGTGGGCGCGGGCCTCGCCGTGCCGTCCGCCGTCGCCGAGCCCGAGGGCACCGCGCTCAACCCGCTCCACCTGGCCTGGCCGGCCGGCGCCCCGGTACGCGACATCTTCGCCGAGCGGGTACGGGCCGCGGGCATCCAGGGACCCGCCTTCACGGGCAACGACGTCAACCTCGCCGCCCTCGCCGAGCACCGCCACGGCGCCGGCCGCGGAGCGCAGCATCTGCTCTGCGTCGCCACCGGACACCGCGGCGTCGGCGGCGCGCTCGTCCTCGACGGCCGGCTGCACAGCGGCAGCGCGGGCCTCGCGCTCGAGGTCGGGCACCTCACCGTCAACCCCGAGGGCCGCCCCTGCCACTGCGGCAGCCGCGGCTGCCTCGACGTCGAGGCCGACCCGCTCGCCTTCCTCACCGCCGCCCGCCGCGACCCGGGCCCCGAGGTCTCGCTGCTCCAGCAGTCCAGGGACCTGCTGCGCACGGAGTACGCCGACCCGTCCGTGCGCAACGCGGCCGAGGAGCTCATCGACCGCCTCGGCCTCGGGCTCGCCGGGCTGGTCAACATCCTCAACCCCGACCGCATCATCCTCGGCGGGCTCCACCGGGAGCTGCTGGAGGCCGACCCCGAGCGGCTGCGCGCCGTCGTCGCCGACCGCAGCCTGTGGGGCCGCAGCGGCGGAGTGCCGATCCTGGCCTGCGGCCTGGACCACAACAGCCTGGTCGGCGCGGCGGAGCTGGCCTGGCAGCCGGTGCTGGACGACCCGCTGAGCGCACTGGCCTGAGGGGCGCGCGGCCGGCCCGAGCCGACACCCGTCCGGGGGCACGATGGAAGCCTCACCCCGCACATGCGGGTAGTCGACGGTCTATGACCCGTGAGCCATCCGGCGCCGACCGCCCCGCGCCCGACGCGCACTGGCTCCAGCACCACTGGGCCAGGCTCCTCGCGTCGCCCGTCGGGCTCTGCTGGATGCGCGGCCGCGAGATGGAGCTGATGCACCGTGCCATGGGCTTCGCCGCACTGGGCTTCCTCACCCTCGTCCCCCTGCTGATCGTCGTCGCCGCGGCCGACCCGGCCAGCGGGCAGGGCTTCGCCCGCTGGCTGAGCCAGGCGCTCGGGGTCGCGGAGTCCTCGCAGGAGGAGGTCGAGCGGCTCTTCGGCCTGCCGGGCCAGGCGCTTCAGCGCACCACCGCCTTCGGCCTGGCCGCGCTCACCGTCTTCGGCCTCACCTTCGGATCGGCCGTCCAGACCGGCTACGAGAAGGTCTGGAACCTGCCCACGGCGCGCTGGCACACCATGTGGCGGCATGTCGTGTGGCTCGCGATGCTGGTCGTGTCGCTGGTGGCCTTCGTCAACACACCCCTGTCGATCGAGCCCGTCTGGCTGTCGCTCCTCCTCGGCCTCGCCGACCTGATCGGCACGTTCCTGTTCTTCTGGGGCTCCCAGCATCTGCTGCTCGGCGGCCGGATCCGCTGGCGGGCCCTGCTGCCGGGAGCGGTGGCCACCAGCATGGGCATGCTCGGGCTGCGGGTCTTCTCGCAGCTCGTCTTCTCGCCGCTGATCGCCAGCAACACGGTGACGTACGGCCCGTTCGGCACGGTCCTGGTCATCCAGTCCTGGCTGGTCGGCGTCGGCTTCGTCGTCTACGGCGGCGCGCTGGTGGGACGGCTCTTCCATGAGGAGCGCACCCGCCGCAGAATCGAACGGGAGATGGCGCTGCCCGACGGCGAGGGGAGCGAGGGGAGCTAGGCACAGCGAGGGGAGCGAGGCCGCTCTGCTGCCAGAGGGCCGACAGCGGCCGGGCGGTGGCAGCTACCGCGACGCGGCCGGGCGCGGCGCCAGGAGCGCGAGCAGCCCGCGAACTCCCGTGTCGAAGGCGGCACTCGAGCCGGACGCGCGGGCCAGCACATAGCCGCCCTGGACGGTCGCCACGATCGTCGCGGCGATCTCCTCGCCGTCGAACGCGGGAGGGAACTCGCCGTTCTCCTGGCCCTCCTCGACGAGACAGGCCAGCCGCTCGCGCAGCCAGTCCAGCGTCTCGTCCACCGGGGCGCGCAGCTCGTCGCTGGCGACGACGTCGGGGTCCATGGTCAGCCGGCCGACCGGGCAGCCGCGCAGCACGTCGCGCTCGCGCAGCAGATAGGCGCTGATCCGCTCGTACGCCGTCCCCTCGCCGTCCAGCACCGCACCGGCGGTCGCGCGCATCTCCTCGGCCGTGCGCCGGATGGCGGCCAGCGCCAGATCCGGCTTGCCCGCGAAGTGGTGGTACATGCTGCCCTGGCCCGCGCCCGCCTGCTGCTGGATGGCCTTGGGGCTGGTGCCCACATAGCCGCGCTCCCACAGAAGTTCGCGGGTGGCCTCGATCAGCCGTTCAGGAGTGGTCATGGGAACACTTTACAGACTAGTAGGTACAGAGCCGAGGGCGATCGGGAGCAGCCCAGCAGGCCCCGCGTACTCCCCGGGCAGTACGCGCACTGCCGCTGGCCGTACGACGACTTCGCCGCCGCCCGGCGGGAGCCTCGAAAGCGTCAACGAAACGCAACGAGAAACGCTCCCGAGGAGCTGAACGAGATGAACACCCTGGCGTACGCAGACGGGCCCGGCCCGTGGATTGCCTTCCTCCCGCTGATCTGGGCGGCCGTCGTCGTCGGCGTCGTCACCGTGCTGCGCCGCACTGGCGTCTGGCGCGGCCGGCGCGCCCCCTGGCAGGGGAGCCGGCCGCGGCACGGCGAGAGCTCGCCGATCGCGCTGCTCGGCCGCCGCTTCGCCGCGGGCGAGATCGACGAGGAGGAGTACTGGCGGCGGCTGTCCGTCCTGGACGAGCAGTTCGGCCGCGCCGGGAAAGACGGCGCGGCATGACCGCCTCGGGCGCCGCCTTCGCGTTCGCGGCGCCTCCCGGGCGGCTCCTGGTGGTCGCGCTCGTCGGCCTGAGCGCCGGCGCCCTCGCGGGCCGGCTGCCCGCGCGCCGCGCGGCGCGGCTGGACGTGCTGCGCGCCATAGCGGCCGAGTAGGCCCGAGGAGGCCCGGGGAGCCGAGGCGTTCGAGGGGCGCGGCTCGACTGGGGCGCCCCGCCCCCGCCCCCGCCGCCTGCGCCCGCGCAGACCCGGTCAGTTGGAAGCCCAGCGTGAACTCAGCCCGGCCGGTGCGAGACCCAGTGCGCAGCTCAGCCCGGTCAGCCCGCCACGGCCGACCGGGCCGAGGCGCGCCTGCGCGTCTGGTCGTCCTGCCCGCTCGGGAACGGTCCGTCGGTCGTCGCCCCGTACACCACCGGATACGGCGGCAGACCCGTCGCAGGCGGGGGCGTGGGCAGCGTGAACCAGACGACCTTGCCCTCGTCGCCCTGGGGCCGCACGCCCCAGCTCTCGCTCACCGCCGCTATCAGCGCCAGCCCGCGCCCCGAGGTGGCGCACAGGTCGGTCTCCGCGACGGCGGGAAGGCGCGGGTCGTGGTCGTGGACGGAGACCGTGAGCCGGTCGAGCAGCAGCTCGATCTCCACGGTGCACATCTTGTCCGGCTGGGCGTGCTGATGGACGTTGGTCAGCAACTCGGTGACGCCGAGCGCGGCATGGTCGATCAGAGGATCGAGATGCCAGTAGCGCAGTTGCGCCGAGATGATTCTGCGGACCTGACCGATCCGCGACGGCAGGGCTTGGAGCTCCACCGTGCAGTGCCTGCTTGGCTGGCTGATCACGGCTGCGACTCCCCGAATGAGGTCCGGAAGAAGACGGAGAACGGATCCAGCAGTTGGCTGGCTGCTGATGGTCACCGGCGCACTGGGTCTCAGCGTTACCACCGGTGAACCCTGAGTGATGTGAGACCAGCGTGAGCTACCTCGTACGGCTCCGCAACTCGCAGCACTCGGGTGGGCGCTCTCAGCTCCTGCCGCCGCCGGCTCCGCGCACCGCCTCCAGGAAGCGTCCCGCCAGCGCCCGGTCCTTCGGCGCGTGGCTGCGCTGGCCCATCGTCAGCCGGTACCGCCTGCCGTTGACCGTCGCGACGGTGCTGTCGTCGCCCGCGAACCAGGGCTTGCCCGCCCTGACGGCGCGCACCGGCGCGCTCTCGATCACCCGGCCGTAGCTCGTCAGCAGCGCCAGCCTGCCGTCCTTGATCAACACTTGTCCGGCCCGCGTGAGCGAGCGCGGCCACCGCTCGATCCGTACGCCAGTGGCGCTGAACTCGGCTTCTGAGATCCCCATCGTGCGTCTGCCCCCTTCGCACCGATTCCTGCTGGCAGTCTGCACAAATACGGCGCTGTGCACCAGTGCGTACGGCGGCCACAGCCCCCACAAGCAACGCCTATGGATGCCCAAAGTGAACGTTTGCGCAGGTGGGGTGCTTACTGTTGCAAGGGAGGACGACACGTCGCAGGACATCGTCACGGACGAGGAACGGCGCAGATGAACAGCACAGAGCAGTCAGCAGCGGGCGCGGCGGTCGCCACCGTCGACGTCGACAGAAGCGACGAGGCCTACCGGGCGTGGCTGAAAGAAGCCGTGCGAAAGGTCCAGGCGGACGCCAACCGCTCGGCCGACACCCATCTGCTGCGCTTCCCGCTGCCGGAGGCGTGGGGGATAGACCTCTACCTCAAGGACGAGTCCACCCATCCGACCGGCAGCCTCAAGCACCGCCTCGCGCGGTCGCTGTTCCTGTACGGCCTGTGCAATGGATGGATCCGCCCCGGCGCGCCGGTCATCGAAGCGTCCAGCGGCTCGACCGCCGTCTCGGAGGCGTACTTCGCCAAACTGATCGGCGTCCCGTTCATCGCGGTGATGCCGCGCACCACGAGCGCCGAGAAGTGTCGGCTCATCGAATTCCACGGCGGGCAGTGCCACTTCGTGGACGACTCGCGCAAGATGTACGAGGAGTCGGCCGCGCTCGCCGCGCGGACCGGCGGGCACTACATGGACCAGTTCACCTATGCCGAGCGGGCCACCGACTGGCGCGGCAACAACAACATCGCCGAGTCGATCTACCAGCAGCTCAGGCGCGAGCGCTACCCCGAGCCCGCCTGGATCGTCGCGACCGCGGGCACCGGCGGCACCTCGGCGACCATCGCCCGGTACGTCCACTACATGCAGCACGACACGCGGATCTGCGTCCCCGACCCGGAGAACTCCTGCTTCTTCGACGGCTGGACCCGCAACGACCCCCTGGCCAGCAGCGACTGCGGCTCCCGCATCGAGGGCATCGGACGGCCGCGCATGGAGCCGAGCTTCGTGCCCGGGGCCATCGACCGGATGATGAAGGTGCCGGACGCGGCGAGCATCGCCGCCGTGCGAGCCCTGGACGTCGCGATCGGCCGCAAGGCGGGCGGATCCACCGGCACCGGGCTGTGGAGCGCGCTGAAGATCGTCGGCGAGATGGTGCGGCAGGAGCGCAAGGGCAGCGTGGTCACGCTGATCTGCGACCCGGGCGACCGCTACCTCGACAAGTACTACTCCGACGCATGGCTGGCGGAGCAGGGGCTGGTGATCGCTCCCTACACGGCGGCGATCGAGAGCTTCCTGGCCACCGGGGTCTGGTCCGACTGATCCCGTGGGTCAGCCCGGGGTCTGGCTGGGCTGATCCCGCAGCCGGCCGCGTGGCCCGCCTGCTGGTCGGTCCGCGGCCCGGGCGCCGATCAGGCCGCGGGCTGCCGGTCTACTGCGCGGCGGAGCGGGCGAGCCTGCGGTCGAGGTTACGCACCGCGCCCCGGAAGGACGCGCCCAGGCCCGCCCGGCCTATCTGGAGCAGAGCGCGCACGGCAGCGGGCGCGTCCGCGGCGAACGTCCACTGCACGTGCGTGCCGCTCCCGGCGGGGGTGATCCGCCACTCCTCCAACAGGGCGCTCAGACCGGGCGCGTTGGTCTCGTCCACGCGGTACGCGTAGCGCTCGCCGGGCTCCGTGGCGAGGATCGTCTCGGCGAAGAGGACCCCGCCCCTGAGCCTGACCTCGCGGCCTGCGCCCCCGTGCGTGGGGGTCGCCGAGCGCACCGCCGTGAACCAGGCGGGCCAGCCCGGCAGATCCTCGGCGAGCGCCCGGTACACGGCCTGCGGGGAGGCCGTCGCCTCGGCCGAGAAGACCAGTCGCAGCGGGGCGGAGCCGACGAAGTCGAGCTCAACGGGACGGAGTCGGCGAGCCATGGGACCGTACCTCCAGCGGAAGGGGGCGGGACGCGAGCCCGCACACCATAGCTGGCAGGCCGTCAGATGTCCGCCCCCGCACGGACCCGGCGTGAGCGAGGCCCCTGCCCGGGATCCGTCACTGCCTGATGTCCGCCCCCGCATGGACCCGGCTCTTCCCGAGCAGCCCGTCCAGCACCCGGCCGAACACCAGCCGTCCCACCCGCGCGACCAGCGGGTCCAGCAGCCGCGGCAGCAGCCGGATCGTCAGCTCCTCCGCCCAGACCACCACCGCGCCCGCGCCCTGCGGATGCACCTCGATCTTTGCCCAGCCGGTGATCGCCCGCCCCTGCTTGACCAGACGGCAGCAGCCGGGCCGAGCGCCCTCCCCGCGGCCGGCCTCGGGCGGCGTCCATAGGACGACCTTCATCGGATCGTCGAAACCGGCGCGCCCCATCCCCGTACGCGCGACGAACACCGTGCCCACCCGCGTCGGCCCCGGCGTCAGCACCGAGACCGCCGTCAGCGGCACCCGCGCGCCGTGCGCCGGCCAGTCGGTGACCCGCCGCCACACCTCGTCAGCCGGCAGCGTGACCGCGCGCGTGATCCGGAAGACGGTCACCCGGCGTCAGCCGTCCTGTCCCGCCCCGCCGTCGGCCTCCGGGCCGCCGGCCACCACCAGACCCGGCAGATGCTCCGCCATCTCCTCGCGCGTCCGGGCCGACAGGCCCGCGTCCGTCACGAGGGTGTCGACCTCGGACAGCGAGGCGAAGGAACTCAGCCCCACCGTGCCCCATTTGGTGTGGTCGGCGACCACCACCACCCGGCGCGCGGCCTGGACGAACCGGCGGTTCGTCTCCGCCTCCGCCAGATTGGGCGTGGACAGGCCCGCCTCCACCGAGATCCCGTGCACGCCGAGGAACAGCACGTCGAAGTGGAGCGAGCGGATGGCCTGGTCGGCGACCGGGCCGACGAGGGAGTCCGAGGGCGTGCGCACCCCTCCGGTCAGCACCACCGTGGCCGCGCCGGGATGGTGGCTCCCGGGCGTGCCCGCCCGCTGGGCTGCGTGGAACACGTCCGCGACCCGCACCGAGTTGGTGACCACCGTCAGATCCGGCACATCCAGCAGATGGTGCGCCAACGCATAGGTCGTAGTGCCGCCGGACAGCGCGATCGCGCTGCCGGGCGCGGCCATCCGCGCCGCCGCCCGCGCGATGTCCTCCTTGGCGCTCAGCTCCAGCGCCGACTTCGCCTCGAAGCCCGGCTCGTGCGTGCTCGCCTCGACCACCGGGACCGCGCCGCCGTGGACCTTCTCGACGACCCCCTGCCGGGCCAGGGCGTCCAGATCGCGGCGCACGGTCATGTCGGAGACGTTGAGCTTGCGGGTGAGCTCGTTGACCCGCACACCGCCGCGCCTGCGCACCTCGTCGAGGATCAGGGCGCGCCGCTGCTCCGCGAGCAGATTCTGGTTGTCGCTCACCGCCTGGGCCGGTCCTTCCATCGCGTCGTACACCTCGTCGTCGTACCCCGGCTATGGCCAAGGTTTCTCATCCTCGCACGTGCCTTGCGGCCCGGGCGCGGGGAGATTCCGTGAGAGCCGTGCGGTAGAGCGCCATGGTCCGGGATTCTGGTCTCGAACCGCCGCACGGCCGCACCGCCGCCCACCTCCCGATCCTCCCATCTCTCCATCGCAACCGAGCGCCCCGATCTCCTCCGGTCTTCTGGCCCATCGAGAGAGCGAGCCACCGAAGTGACCCCTGCCTCCCCGGTACCGCAGCGCGGAGGTCCCGCGCTGGAGCTGCTGGTCCACGGCGTCGGCGGCGCGACCCCGCAGGACATGCTGGGCGATCCGCGCACGGTCCGGATAACCGGCGACGAGAAGGCCGCCGTGTACCGGCGCACCGACGACGCGGAGGCCGAGCGTCACCCCGAGCGGTACGAAGACGGGCCGATCCCGGAGGCGTACTGCTGGTCCAACCTCACCTCGGGGAACGGCGCGCGGGCGTTATGGCTGCTGCTGCTCCCCTTCATGGTGGCCAACCTCGCGCACTGGATGCGCCCGAGGGCCAAGGGCCGCCGGCGGACCACCCGGCTGTACGGCGTGCTGGTGCGGCTCGTCGCGCTCAGCCTCACCGTGCTGCTGACCGCCGCCGCGTGCGAGGTCGCGTTGGACCTGGTGGCATGGCAGTGCGCGGGCTCGCCGGCATGCACCGAGAACCGGTCCTGGCTGGGCTTCATGTCGAGTGCGCAAGGCGGCTGGTGGTCGCAGCCGGGCCGCCGGCTGGCGCTCGCGGCGGCGGTCCCGGCCGCGCTGGTGGGCCTGCTCTGGTATCTGTCCAACCGCACCTGGAGCGCGTACGAGTCGCAGCGCCCGCCCACCGGACACGACGTGCCGGAGGGCGGGCTGGGGCCGTCCGGCGGCGGCTCGGGAGGCACCGCGTCCGACGCGGAGGCCGCGGGCGGCTGCTTGGACCAGGCGTCAGGCGCCGCCTCAGGCGACGCCTCAGAGTCGGAGGAGGACGACGCCTCGGGCGAGGAGCCGGAGGAGCCGGAGGAGGCGGGGGAGCCGGAGGAGGCGGGGGAGCGGGAGGAGTCGGAGGGGCCCGCAGGACCGGCGGCGCCGACCGTCCGGCCGGCTCTCGGCAGACCCGGATTCTGGTACGGCCGCCGAATCGTCGCCCGCCTGCGCGCCGCCCACACCGCCGCCGGCTTCCTCACCGTCGCCGCCGCCGTCACGGGCGCAGCGGCCCGCTACGACCGCGGCGCCGACAGCGCGCTGCGAAGCGCCCTCGGCGTCCTGCTGGAGGCCGCTCTCGCCCTGGGCGCCCTGGCCGTGCTCTGGGTGGTCTTCCGCCGAGGCCGCAGCGAGAAGCGGGTCGACGCCCGGATGGACCGCGCGGCCGTGCGCTTCCTGCCTGCCGTCGCCCTGGCGCTGCTCGCCCTGTCGCTCCTGTACGCGGGCTGGTCCCGCCCCGACTGGGACTCCGCCGCCACCCTCCCCGGCGACGTCGCCTTCCGCGTCATCGCTCTCGCGCAGGGCGCTCTGGTCGTCGCCCTCGCCGTCGCCGCGCTGGCCCTGCACCGCCGGGCCCGCCATGCGCGCAGCGCCATGCGCGGTCTGGGCGGACCCGCCGTCGCGATGCTCGCCTGCGCGCTCGGCGGGGTGATGACGGGCGGCGTCGCGCAGCGCGTCGCCGACTGGCTGGACGGCCCCGGCACGCCCGGCATGGGAGGCGAGGCCGCCATACCGGGCCCGCCGGTGCTGCTGAGCTGGCAGGCCTCGGTGATCCCGGTGCTGCTGGTCGTGCTGTTCGTGCCGGCCGTCGTCCTCGCCGTACGCACCCTGCGCGCCGCGCGCCGGCTCGCCCGCCCGATCGAGGAGGCCTACGACGAGGAGTGCGGGGGGCGCCCCGACGCCGTCCGCACCCAGCGGATCGCGAGCGCCCAGGCCCGGGCCGCCCTCACCGACGCCGCCCCCTGGATCGTCGGCATCGTCGCCGGGGCCACGCTGCTGCTCGGCGTGGGCGCGGTGATCGGAGCGTGGGCGAGCGGGGAGGTGCCCGGCAGGGCCTTCGGGGACAGCCACCCCTTCGTCGAGTCCGCCGCCGAGAGCGCGCAGTCCCTGGGCTCCTGGCTGATCGGCTTCGGCTTCATACTGTTCGTCACCATGGGCCGGCGCGCCTACCGCGACGCCTCCGCCCGCCGCACCATCGGCATCCTCTGGGACGTCGGCACCTTCTGGCCGCGCGCCGCCCACCCCTTCGCCCCGCCCTGCTACGCCGAGCGCGCCGTCCCCGACCTCACCTGGCGGATGTGCACCTGGACCGACCGGACCGGCGGACGGCTCGTCATCTCCGGTCACTCGCAGGGCAGCGTGCTGGCCGCGGCGGCCGTCTGGCAGCTGCCCGCCGCCACCCGCCGCCGTGTGGCGCTGCTGACGTACGGATCGCCCCTGGAGCGGCTGTACGGCCGCTGGTTCCCCGCGTACTTCGGCCCTATAGCGCTCAGCGAACTCCGGAGCGAGGTGCACTGCTGGCGCAATCTCTGGCGGCGCACCGACCCGATAGGCGGGCCGGTGCTGGTGCCCGCTGAGGGCGACCATCCGGAGGTGGACCGGGAGGCGCTCAAGGATCCGGTGGTGTACGGCCGCTCGGAGCGCTATCCGCTGCCCGAGCCGATTCTCGGCCACTCCGATTACCAGGCCGATCCGGGGTTCGCCGCGGAGCGCGGCAAGCTGCTGGACCGGCTCTCGCCGACGGTGCCCCGCCAGACGCAGCCGGAGCACCGCGACGCTTCGGAGAACAGGGACGCCTCTTAGCAGCACTGCGACGCTTCTGAGCACGGCGACGCTTCGGAGGACCGCGGGACTTCGGAGAACCGGGGCCGTCCCTAGGGGCGTTCGTCCCTAGGGAAGGTCGGGCAGGTCGTCCGGGTAGAGCAGGGTCAGGTCGTCGGTGTCCGCCTCGGCGAGCTCGGCGACCCGGCCCGCATGCCGCTCCACCATCGACTCGAAGGTCTGGCGCGCGGTGCGGCCGTTGCCGAACGCAGGCCCCTTGGGCAGCGCGGTGAAGTACTTCAGCAGCGCCTCGCCCGTGCCCGTGCCCAGCCGGTACTCATGGTCCTCGGCCTGCTGCTCCACGATCCGCAGCAGCTCCTCGGGCACATAGTCGCTGAAGGTGATCGTCCGTGAGAAACGGGACGCCACACCGGGGTTGACCGACAGGAACCGCTCCATCTCGGCGGTGTACCCGGCGACGATCACCACGACCGCCTCCCTATGGTCCTCCATCAGCTTCACCAGCGTGTCGATGGCCTCCTTGCCGAAGTCCCGGCCGGAGTCCTCGGGGGAGAGGGCGTACGCCTCGTCGATGAAGAGCACCCCGCCGCGCGCCCGGTCGAACGCCTCCTGGGTGCGGATCGCCGTGGAGCCGATGTGCTCGCCCACGAGGTCGACCCGGGAGACCTCGACGAGATGGCCGCGCTCCAGCACCCCGAGCGAGGCCAGGATCTCGCCGTACAGCCGGGCCACCGTCGTCTTGCCGGTGCCGGGCGAGCCCGTGAAGACCAGATGGCGGCGGACGGACGCGGCCTTCAGCCCGGCCTCCTGGCGGCGGCGGCCCACCTCGATCATGTTGGTGAGGACGCGGACCTCGCGCTTGACGCTGTCCAGGCCGACCAGCGCGTCCAGTTCGCCGAGGACGGCGCCGGAACTGCGCGCGGGCTCGGCCGCCGGGGTCTCGACGGGCCGCTGCTCGGGAACCGCGCTCAGCAGCCCGGGCGACTGCACCGCGGTGAGCTGGGCCGTGGCCGGCGGATCGGCCCCCGGCCGTACGCCGCTCTCGTCGCTGGTGCAGTCCTCGACGACCGGCCCGTCGTCCTCGCCGAACTCATAGCCCCCGCGAGCGCACCGCTCGGTGCGGCACTTGCTCAGGGTCGTACGGCAGCCGTCCATCACATGGAAGCCATAGCCGCCGCTGCCCGTGACCCGGCAGCCGCGGAAGGTGCCGCGGCCCTCCGCCGAGACATAGAAGCCGGCTTCGGCGGGAGAGGTGACCGTGCAGCGCTCGATCAGCGGGTCCGCGCCCTTGGTGACGATCACGCCCGTCTGCGCGGCGTCGATGGTGCAGCCGTTCAGCGTGCCGCCGCTGCCGTGGTCGCGGAACCACGCGCCGGTGGACGCCTCCCGGATCCGGCAGTCGTCGAGCTGCGCGGTCGCGCCGTCGCTGACCGACACCGCCGTGTTGCGGACCTGCGAGAGGTCGCTGTCGACGACGTCCGCGCGCGAGCCGCGGTCGAGGACGAAGAGCGCGTCGGGCACGTCGTGGACCCGGCACGAGTCCAGGACGACGGTCGCGCCGTCGCTGACCCAGACGGCGGGGTAGTCGCCCGTGCTGTCGTGGATCTCGCACTGGTTGGCGTCCACCCGGGTGCCCGGGTCCCAGACCGACAGCCCGTTCCGTCCGAAGCGGCGGACCGTGGAGCGGGTGAGCGTCAGCACCGACCGGGAGCGCAAGTCGACCGCGTTCTCCGGAATATCGTGGATGTCGCAGTCGGAGAGGGTGAGCACGGCGTCGGTGTCCAGGGTGATGCCGTCGGCGGAGGTACGGTGCACGGTCGAGTCGGTGAGATGAGCCGTGGCGCGCGAGGCGATCTGGACGCCCGAGCCCTTGATCTCGTACACCTCGCAGCCGACCGCCTCCAGCGCGGTGCCCTCGCCGGTGACCGTCAGACCGGCGCCGGAGGCGTGGTGCACCCGGCAGCGCTCCAGCCGAGGGTGCGCGCCGCCGCGCACCGAGACGCCCGACTGGCCGGCCGCGACGACCTCGCAGTCCTCGAACACCCCGCCCGCGCCGTCCAGTACGCCGATGCCGACGCCGGCCGGATTGTCGACCGTGCAGCGGCGGACGGTGGGCCGGGCGGCGCCGCGCACCTCCAGACCGGACGCGGAGCGGGTGACGATCCGCACGTCGACGAGCTCCGGCGTGCCGTCCTCGATGAGCAGCGCCGGCGCCGCGGAGTCCTGCCCCTCCACATAGAGGTCCTGCACGGTCGCGGAGGCGCGCACGGTGAGGGGCACGCCGTCCAGGGGCGCGATGCGCACCGAGCCGACCGCGCCCTCGGCGCCGCGCAGGGTGACGGCGCGCTGGACCACGAGGTTCTCGCGGTAGGTGCCCGGGGCGACGGTCAGGATGTCGCCGTCGCCCGCGGCCTCCAGGGCCGCGGCGAGGGAGGCGTACTCGCCCGTGCGGCGCCGCCACCGCGATGTGCCGGTGTGCGTCACCTGGACCGTGCCCTGTGCCATGGCGCTGTTCTGCCCCCGCCTTGTGATCGTGCTCAGCCGCGTCTTGGAGGACGACGCTCCCTTGCCCCCCTCAGGAGGTCGCACCACCGTAGCGCGCGCGGAGAGCAGGAGTTGACGGGTCGGCTTCTTGGGTCCGGAGCAGTCCGCGTGGCCCTCCGGAACAGACCGGATTCCCGCGGGTCAGCTGCCCGCGCCGGTCAGGCCCCAGTCGGGGCCGGAGGCGGCCCAGGCCCGGTCCAGCCGCTCGTACCGGCGCCGCCTCAGCCGCCAGACGATCAGCCGTCGGACGGACTCGACGAAGGCGCCGCAGCCCAGCGCCGTGCCGACGCCCGCCAGCACCGCGTGCAGCTGGGCGGTTCCCGCGTCCAGCGGACGCTCGACGACCCGGCCCGACGGGTCGGTCCACACCGTGAGGGTGTCGCCGGGCCGCAGCGACTGCAGCACAGTCGTCAGCGTCCCGGTGTGCTGACTGCCGTCGGCCGCGGTCCACTGGGCCACTACCCGCAGCCGCTTCTCGTGCACGGACGAGGACTCGGAGTCGTACGCCGCGGTCTTCGGCGCGGGAGCCGGGCGCAGCACGGTGGCGGTGGTCGGCTGACGCTGCTGGCGCTGGACGCGCACCGACTGGCGCAGCGCCTCCTCGGACAGCGACCCGGCGATCCAGCCGGCCGCCGGAGCCGCGAATAAGAGGAGCAGCGCGGCCGCGAGCGCCACCCATGCCTCGACCAGATCGGTCGCACGGCGCAGCGGATTGCGCCGCCAGCGCCAGACTCCCGCGGCTGCTCGCACGGTCCCGCCCCCTCCGCGTCCGCCGGCAGAGTGCGCGCCGGCCCGACTCCATTGAGCCCCTCGTCCCGGGTCTGTGTCCAACATGCCTGCGGGCAGACCGCTTTCCAGGAGAGCAGAGGCCGCTCTCGGACTCTCGAAAGCGGGTCGAGAGCGGCTGGGCGGACCGGTCGAGCGGGGGCTCTGCCCGGTCGAGCGCGGCGGCCGGAGCGTGCAGGGAGGGTGTGCGGGAGCGCGCGCCTATCCGACCGTGACGGCGTCGCCGACCCGGATGACGCCGGTCCGCTCCGGCACGAGGTACTGCCCGAACACCAGCCGGTCCCCGAACCGCCGGTGCCTGGCCAGCGTGCGCAGCGGCTCCTTGCCGCGCTCGGCCGTGCGCTGGTCGGTGGTCGTGATGACACAGCGGCCGCAGGGCTTGGTGACGCGGAAGGCGACCTCGCCGATCACGACCCGCGTCCAGTCGTCCTCGGCCCAGGGGGCCGTGCCGTCCACGACGACGTTCGGCCGGAACCGGTTCATGGGCAGCGGGCCGTCGTCGGGATGGTCGCCCTGCGCGATGAGGGAGTTGAGCGCGTCGAGCGAGGCGAGGGCGGCGACGAGCAGCGGCATGGCGTCGCCGAAGTGGACCGTCTCCCCAGGGCGTGCGAACTTCGGGTCCATCGGACGCCGGACGGCCGGGTCGTCGAGATGGACGAGGCGCACCTGCGCGCCGAGGTAGTCGCTGAACCAGGCGTCGACGGCTTCGCCCGCGGGCACGGCCTCGACCTTGTCCCCGAAGACGTCCGTCACCACGGTGTCCACCGGATCGGGCACGGCGACCGTCAGCGGCGCCTGGCCCGGCGCGGTCAGCCGGATGCCGCCGCCCGTCAGCGGCTCGGCGCGGGTCAACGCCAGCCGTGGCTGCTGGCGTTGTGTGACGACCTTGGCCGAGGAGTCGACGAGCGTCCATCGACGGTCCTCGGCCAGTCCCCATGGCTCCACGAGCGCCTCGCCCGGCGCGCTCCCCGCGACCGACTTCACCGGGTAGACATGGACGGAATCGAGCACTGGCTTCGGCATGATCCCATCCTGCCAGCCGGCACTGACAACGGTCGGTTCAGTACCCCCGGCCTTGGTAGGGCCGGTTGTACGGGTCCTCGTACCCGACCTGCGCGGGCGCGGGCCGCGCCGCGGCGGGCCGCATCGCCTCGTAGCCGGTGGCCGCCGGGCGCTGCTGCATCTGCGTCTGCTGCATCTGCATCTGCTGCTGCGGGCCCGGGTAGCCGCGCGGCGCGGCCTGCTGCTGCGGGATGTACGGCGCCGGCGCCTGCTGCAGCGGTACGGGCTGCGCCATCGGCTGCGGATAGCCGTAGGCAGGAGCGGACTGGGAGGGGCCCGCCGGGAGGGCGGGCAGGGCCGCGGGCAGCGCCGGCAGATAGCTGTTGGCGGCATAGCCGCTGCCGGTGTCGTACGCGGAAGGCACTCGGATCGGTGCGATCTGAGGCGTGCCCCGCTCGGCGACAAGGGAGTCGTAGATGGGGGTGTCGGGGAACGACGGCGCGGAGTAGTAACCGCCGCCATAGGTGGAGCGGGGGGAGGTCATGGCACATAAGTTAAGCCCACGATGTGCTGGTTGGGGAGCCCGATAAGAGGGTTGTTTCGGGAGCTGTGAGTGACGATGGTTCCCCAATGTGAGCGAACCTGGGGAAATCGGTCGTCGAAAAGCGTGCCGATCCTGTAAAGGGCAAGCTGAGAGAGGGTTACCGGCGGGTGCAGCGAGGCGCCGGGGACGTATGGGGGAATAGGTTGTCGGGGCACGAGCTTTCGGGCACTCCGACTCGCGATGGGGGCGAGCATGTCCATGCTTAAAGGAGCCAACGGTCCGGTACCGGCGCAGCATGTTCGCGTCGAATTGGGATGGCGTTCGGGCCCCGGCGTTCCCGACGTCGACGCCTCGGCGCTGCTGCTCGCGTCGGGCAAGGTCAGGTCCGACGCGGACTTCGTCTTCTACAACCAGCCCGACCACGCCTCCGGGGCCGTACGCCACGAGGGGAAGCAGACCGCCGCGGACACGGTGACGGACCTGCTGTCGGTCGACCTAGCGCGCGTGGAGCCGGCGATCGAGAAGATCGTGCTGGCGGCGTCGGCCGAGGGCGGCAGCTTCGGGCAGGTGCCCGGGCTCCACATCCGGGTGCTCGACACGGCGAACGGCGCCGAGATCGCGCGGTACGACAGCGAGGACGCCACCGTCGAGACGGCCTTCGTGCTCGGGGAGCTCTACCGGCGGCAGGGCGCCTGGAAGTTCCGTGCGGTGGGCCAGGGGTACAGCACCGGCCTGGAGGGCCTCGCCACCGACTTCGGCATCACGGTCGACGAGCCGCAGGCGCCGGCTGCCCCGCCCGCCGCTGCCGCCCCGCCCCGGGCGCCCGCGGCGGCCCCCGTCTCGGCGCCCGTCGCTCCGCCTGCGCCGGCCGCCGCGCCCAGCGCTCCCGTGCGCCTGACCAAGGTGACGCTCACCAAGGAGACCCCGTCCGTCTCGCTGACCAAGCAGGGCGGCACCTCCGGCGCGATGCGGGTCAACCTCAGCTGGCAGGTGCGCAAGCAGTTCCAGGGCTGGGGCGCGAAACTCGGCCGCGCGGTCGCCATGCACGGCGACCTCGACCTCGACCTCTGCGCGCTCTTCGAGCTCGCCGACGGCCGCAAGGGCGTCGTCCAGGCGCTCGGCAACTCCTTCGGCGCGCTGCACCAGCCCCCGTACATCCATCTCGACGGCGACGACCGCACCGGCGGCACCTCCGGCGAGAACCTCACCATCAATCTGGACCACAAGGACGAACTGCGTCGCGTCGTCATCTTCGTGACCGTCTATGAGGGCGCGCGCAGCTTCGCCGACCTCGACGCCACGGTCACGCTCCAGCCGCAGCACGGCGCCGCGATCGACTTCTCGCTGGGCGAGTGCACCGTGCCCTCGACCGTCTGCGCGCTCGCGCTCATCACCAACACCGGATCCGACCTGGTCGTCCAGCGCGAGGCCCGCTTCCTGGTCCCCGAGCGCGGGGTGAGCCCGCAGCGCACCGTCGACTACGCCTACGGCTGGGGCATGAACTGGACCCCCGGCAGGAAGTGAGCGCCGCCGGAGGGCGGATGGTCACCGGTCGGGCGCGGCCTCGGGGCGGGCGTACGTACGCCCCTTCCACGCCGCGCCCCGACCGCGGTAGTGCTGCACCGCGGAGTCGACCGTCATCACGAGATAGAGCGACGCCGTGAACGGCAGCAGGGGAGCGAGCAGCAGCGGCTGCCGGTAGTAGCGCAGCATCGGCAGATACGTCCCCGTCATCACCGCCCACGCCAGCCCGCCCGCCCAGGCGGCGGCGGTGTCATGGACGGCGGCGCCGACGAGCAGCGCCACGGGCGCAGCGAGATAGAGGACGCCCAGCCCGGCCACCGTCCCGGCGAGCAGCAGCGGGTTGTGGCGCAGCTGCGCGTACGCGCTGCGCGAGACCATCGTCCACAGATCGGCGAGCCGGGGGTACGGGCGCACGCTGTCCACCCGCTCGGCCAGCCCCAGCCAGATCCGGCCGCCGCTGCTCCGCACCGCGCGCGCCAGCGACACATCGTCGATGACCGCCTGCCGGATCGACTCCGGCACGCCCGCCCGCACGGCGGCCTCCGTGCGCAGCAGCACACAGCCGCCCGCCGCGGCGGCCGTCCGCGCGCCCGCCTTGTTGACCCAACGGAAGGGGTAGAGCTGCGCGAAGAAGTAGACGAAGGCCGGCACCACCAGCCGCTCCCAGCCGCTCGCGACCCGCAGCCGCGCCATCTGCGACACCAGATCCAGTCCGTTCGCACGGGCGGCCGCGGTCAACTCGCGCAGACTGTCCGGCTTGTGGGCGATATCGGCATCCGTCAGCAGCAGATACTCGGGCGCGCGCTCCCGCGCCAGCGCGATGCCATGGCGCAGCGCCCATAGCTTCCCCGTCCAGCCGGGCTCCGGCTCGCCGGGGGAGACCACCCGCAGCGGCAGCCCGCCGAGCCGCTCGGACAGCGCACGCGCGAGATCCGCGGTGCCGTCCGTGCTGCCGTCGTCGACGAGGACGATCTCCGCGCGCCCCGGGTACTCCTGCGCCAGCAGCGACGGCAGGCTGACCGACAGCACCGCGGCCTCGTCCCTGGCGGGCACGACCACCGCGACATCCGGCCAGTGCTCCAGGGGCTCGCGCCGAGGCAGCCGCTGATCCGTGCGCCAGAAGAAGCCCTGGCCGACCAGCAGCCATCCCCAGGCGGCGAGAGAGATCACGGCGATCCACGCAAGGGCGCTCATTCGCCGCAGTCTGCCCCACCCGGGCGGCCCCGCAAGGGCGGTCGACTATGGTGACCGGGTGAAGATCGCGCTTATGGACTCCGGAATCGGGCTGCTCCCGGCGGCCGTCGCGGTACGCCGACTGCGGCCTGACGCGGATCTCGTGCTCTCCTGCGACCCCGACGGCATGCCCTGGGGCCCGCGCACGCCCGAGGACCTCGCCCAGCGGGCGCTCCTGGTGGCTCGCGCGGCCGCCGCGCACCGGCCCGACGCGCTGATCGTCGCCTGCAACACAGCCTCGGTGCACGCCCTGCCCGCCCTGCGGGCCGAGCTGGAGCCCGGTCTCCCGGTCATCGGCACGGTCCCCGCGATCAAGCCCGCCGCGTCCGGCGGCGGCCCGGTCGCCATCTGGGCCACCCCCGCCACCACCGGCAGCCCCTACCAGCGCGGTCTCATCCGGGACTTCGCCGACTCCGTCGCCGTCACCGAGGTGCCCTGCCCCGGCCTCGCGGACGCCGTCGACCGGGCCGACGAGGCCGCCATCGACCGTGCGGTCGCCGCCGCCGCCGCGCTGACGCCCCCCGATGTAAGGGACGTCGTCCTGGGCTGCACCCATTACGAGCTGGTCGCCGAGCGTATCCGCGCCGCCGTCCAGCCGCCCGGTCGGCCGCCGGTCGTGCTCCATGGCTCAGCCGGGGCGGTCGCCGCTCAGGCCCTGCGCCGGGCCGGCCAGTCCCCCGAACCCGGCGCGACGCTGAGCAGCCGCCTGACCGTGCTGCTCAGCGGACGCGAGTCCGCCCTGCCGGAGGAGGCGCTCGGCTACGCCGAGGGCAGGCTGCTCCAGGCGGTCAGCCCCGCCCACTGACGGTGAACAGGGTCCAGGGCTCCCTGGGGCCGCCCTGCGGACGCCGTGCCCAGGGACCGGATCGTTAGTACGCTGCTGGACATGAGGGACCGCTTCCGTGACGAGGGGCGCGTAGAGCCCCTGCCTGTGATCTGGACCGGACGGGCGACCAACCACCTGCAGTGGCTGCTCGCCACCGTCGGCGGCGCCTGCCTGGCGCTCGGCATCGAGCTGGCCGTCGACTCCACGTGGACCTCGGGCATCGCGGCGCTGCTGATGGCCGTCGTCGGGTGTGTGGCCGCGGGTCTGCTGATCCTCTTCGGGACGCTCGCCTTCGTCCATGTGCGCGTCAAGGTCGACAGCGACGCCCTGGAAGTGCGCTGCGGCCATATGGGTGTGCCGCGCCGACGGATTCCGCTGGCCCATGTGGTGGGCGCGGAGTTCGCGCCCACGGTCACCCCGCGGCAGTGGGGCGGCTGGGGCTACCGCTGGCGTCCGGAGCAGGGCACCGCCGTGATCGTGCGGCGCGGCGAGGGCGTCGTCGTCACCCTCGGCGACGGCCTGACCTTCACGGTGACCGTCGACGACGCGGAGGCGGCCGTGCGGGTCATCCGCGACCGGCTGAGGCTCGCCGGAGCGGGCAAGCCTGCCGGGATCTGAGCAGCTGGGCCTCTGCGGCTGCCCTGTCTGTGGCTGCCCTGTCCGCGGCTGCCTGTGGCTGTCCGCGGCTGTCTGCGGCGCTATGGCGTGCGGATACGGGCCGTCGCTCCCGCTTCGCCGGTGCTGTGATCCTCCGCAGGCCGCCCCTCCCCGTGGAAGCTCCCGCCGGGCAGGCGCGCCGTCGCCAGCCCCGCGAGCAGCCCCACGCCCGCCGTCACCGGAGCGAAGCTCAACGCGTTGCCCACGTTCGCCAAGACCGCGAGCCCGGTGAGCGCCGCGCCCGCGCTCAGCACGACCGGCGTCGAGCGCGGCGAGCGCCACAGCCCGTACAGCAGCCAGCCGAACGCTGCCCCCAGCAGCGTCACGCCCACCCCGCCCTGTTCCGCCGCCTGCTGGAGGGTGGCCGAGTGCGGCTGGCCGTCGGAGCCCAGCGACTGCTGGGCGGTCGGGCTGAGCTTGGCGAAGCGCTCCGGGCCCGCGCCTCGTATCGGATCGTCCTTGGCGAGAGCGAGCGCGTCACGCCATAGAGCCACGCGGTTCTGCGTCAGCTGCCCCTCCACGGCGACCGTGAGCCCGGGCGGCAGCGCGTCCTCGGCGACGCCCCAGGAGCCGGCGACCGCCAGTGCGGTGGCGAGGGCGAGCCCGGCGAGCCCTATAGTCCGCCGGCGCATCCGGACGGCGGCGAGCGAGCAGAGCAGAACGCCCAGAGCCGCCGCGAACCCGGCGGGGGTCCCGAGCGGGAGCGCCACGCAGACGACGGCGAGCGCGAACAGCCGCAGCCCGAGGCGGAGCAGGGGCGCCCGGGCTGCTGCGGCGGCGCAGCAGGCCGCTCCCACGGCGAGGATCAGCAGCGCCGCGGCGGCGCCGGTGTGGCCGGGAGGCGTGTCGCCGCCAGGGGTCGCGCCGGGCACCCCTTGGCGGGAGGCGACGGCCAGTGCGAGCGCGGCGAGGGCGGCGGCCGATGCGGCGGCGACCGGCAGCAGGGTGCCGCAGATGCGGCCGCAGGCATACCCGGCGGCGACCGCGAACACCGCGAGCAGCACGCCTTCGGGCCGTGCGTCGCGTCCCGCCGCGCTGATCAGCGACCACACGGCACAGGCGCTCAGGACGACGACGCCCGTGACGTCGGCGGCGCGGCCGCGCTCGTGCGCCGCTGACCGGCCGTCCGGTGCAGCCATCCCGTCGACCCCCCGACGTGTGACAGGCCCCGCCGCAGCAGTCGACTCGGTCGGGTGGCAGGGCTGGCGGACACGGTAACGGCAGAGACGGGGGTTTGTGGATGGGTTGCGCAGGAACGTTGCTGCATAAGTCGACTTCCGAGGAGAAGCCGATGCCCGTGGAACGTGCCGAGGGAGCCCGCGTCCTCGACCGCGACGGCCCGCGCGACCGGTCCGGAGGGCGTCGACGAGCCACGCACGTCCGGCGCTATGGGCGTCGGCTCGCGGGCGCGTCGGCTATGGAGGGGCGATCACGCCTGACGGGGGACGGCTGTAGGGAGCGAGCCGGGCTCGGTGCCGCTGGCCGATCATGGATCTGCGCCTGGTGACGCGGGCCCGCGGCGGGCGACCGGGGCCGGTGAGGCGGGCCGACGGGGGTCTAGGCGGTTGATCAGCACCCGGTGACGCGGTCGATCGGCACCGGACGGCGCGGGCTGGCGCGGTTCCAGGCGGTCGATCAGCGCCTGGTGACGCCGTCGAGCAGCACACGACGGCGCGGCCCGGCGCACCCCCAGGCGGTCGATCAGCACCCGACGGCGCGGGCCGGCGCGGGTCGCTCACGATCGGGCAGCCGGCTCCGCAGCGGACCGGCTGCCGGGCGCACAGCCCACCGCCGTAGACTCCGGCAGGTGAGCACCACCATCGCCCCAGCCGACACCGCACAGCCCGCCCCAGCCGCCCGCCAGCCCCTGCTGCTGCGGCTGGCACGGCCCGGCGCTGCCGTGCTGGCCGGTGTGCTCCTCTATGTGAGCTTCCCGCCGCGATCGCTGTGGTGGCTGGCCCTGCCCGCCTTCGCCCTGCTCGGCTGGAGCCTGCACGGCTGCCGCAGGCTGCGTACCGCCTTCGGTCTCGGCTACCTCGCCGGCCTCGGATTCCTGCTGCCGCTGCTCGTCTGGACCGGCGAGGAGGTCGGCGCGGGCCCCTGGCTGGCGCTGACCGCCGTGGAGGCCGTGTTCGTCGGGCTCGCCTGTATGGGCATCGCCGCGGTGACCCGGCTGCCCGCGTGGCCGCTATGGGGCGCGGCCGTGTGGGTCGTGGGCGAGGCCGCCCGCGCGAGCGTGCCGTTCGGCGGCTTCCCCTGGGGCAAGATCGCGTTCGGGCAGGCGGACGGATTCTTCCTGCCGCTCGTCGCCGTGGGCGGGACTCCGCTGCTCAGCTTCGCGGTCGTCCTGTGCGGCTTCGGGCTGTACGAGACCGTCCGCCGCGCCGTCGAGTACCGCCGCACCGGCAGGCTGCCCCGCAACGCCGCCGTGGCCGCGCTGCTCTCCGTCCTGGTCCCCGTCGCGGGCGCGCTCGCCGCGCTGCCCCTGGTCGACGACTCCGCCGAGGACGGCACCGCGACCGTCGCCGCGATCCAGGGCAACGTGCCGCGCCTCGGACTCGACTTCAACGACCAGCGCCGCGCGGTCCTCGACAACCATGCCCAGCGGACCGAGCAGCTGGCCAGGGAAGTCCGTGCTGGCAAGGCGCCCAAGCCGGACTTCGTGCTGTGGCCGGAGAACTCCTCGGACCTCGATCCGTACCGCAACGGCGACGCGAAACTCGTCATCGACAAGGCCGTACGGGAGATCGGCGTGCCCACGGTGGTCGGCGCGGTCGTCACGCCCGACACCGGCAAGCTCCGCAACACGCTGATCGAATGGGACCCCGAGCGCGGCCCCGTGGACACCTACGACAAGCGCCATGTGCAGCCGTTCGGCGAGTACATCCCGATGCGGTCCGTGGTGCGGATCTTCAACTCGAACGTCGACCGGGTGCAGCGGGACTTCGGCCCCGGCGACAAGGTGGGCGTCTTCGACCTGGCGGGCACCGAGGTCGGCCTGGTCACCTGCTTCGAGGCGGCCTTCGACGACGCGGCCAGGGACACCGTCACCCATGGCGCGCAGCTGATCTCCGTACCCAGCAACAACGCCACCTTCGGGCGCAGCGAGATGACCTACCAGCAGCTCGCGATGTCGCGGGTGCGGGCCGTCGAGCACAGCCGGGCCGTCGTCGTCCCCGTCACCAGCGGCGTCAGCGCGGTCATCATGCCCGACGGGAAGATCGTCCAGCGGACGGAGATGTTCACCCCGGACGCGCTGGTCGCCGAGGTGCCGCTGCGCTCCTCGCTCACTCCGGCCACGCGGATGGGCGTCTGGCCCGAGGCGATCTTGCTGGCGCTCGGCGCGTGCGGCCTCGGCTGGGTCGTCGGACAGACCGTGCGCGCCCGCCGCCGGCAGACCGAAGAGCGGGATCGGGCAGTCGACGCCGGATAGGGTCGAAGGCATGGCAACCCCTGACTTCATCCGCGAGATCCGGGCCACCGCCGGCAACCAGCTGCTCCTCCTGCCGGGCGTCAGCGCGGTCGTCTTCGACGACCAGGGGCGGGTGCTGCTCGGCAAGCGCGCCGACAACGGCAGGTGGTCGCTCATCGGCGGGATCTGCGACCCGGGGGAGCAGCCGGCCACGACGGCCGTGCGCGAGGTGTACGAGGAGACCGCCGTCCGCTGCGTCGCGGAGCGGGTCGTGCTCGTCCAGGCCATGCGCAAGCCGATCACCTATCCCAACGGCGACCAGTGCCAGTACATGGACATCTGCTTCCGCTGCCGGGCGGTGGGCGGCGAGGCGCGCGTCAACGACGACGAGTCGCTGGAGGTGGGCTGGTTCCCGCTCGACGCCCTTCCGGAGCTCAAGGAGTCCGCCGTCTTCCGGATCAAGCAGGCGATGACCGAGGGGCCTGCATGGTTCGAACCCACTGATGAGCAGTGAAGTATGGGCGGTGACCACATCGGTCGGACGGTGATCACTGCCTAGGGTGCCCAGCATGACCGCCCCCACCGCCTCCGCAGTCCCCACCGCGTCCGTCCCCACCGCGTCCGACCCCGCAGCCCTCCGCCGCCCGGCCCGCCCCGCGCACAGCGTCGACCTCGATCTCGGCGGCCGCACAGCCCTCGTCACCGGCGCGGCGGGCGGCATCGGCCGTGCCTGCGCGCTGCGGCTGGCGGCCGCGGGGGCGAAGGTCAGGGCCGTCGACCGGGACGCCGAGGGCCTGGAAGCCCTGTCCTGTCACTCGCTGGATCTGGCCGGAGCCGTCGAACCCCAGGTCCTGGACCTCACCGACCTCGACGCGGCGGAGGAAGCCGCGGCCGGAGCGGACATCCTGGTCAACAACGCCGGGCTGCAACTGGTCAAGCCCATCGAGCAGTTCCCGCCGGATGTCTTCCACACCGTGCTCACCGTGATGCTGGAGGCGCCGTTCCGGCTGATCAGGGGGGCGCTGCCGCATATGTACGCACAGGAGTGGGGCCGTATCGTGAACGTCTCCTCCGTGCACGGGCTGCGCGCCTCCGCCTTCAAGTCCGCCTATGTGGCCGCCAAACACGGTCTCGAAGGGCTCTCCAAGACCGCCGCGCTGGAGGGCGCGCCGCACGGAGTGACGTCGGTGTGCGTCAACCCCGGCTATGTGCGGACCCCGTTGGTCGAGCAGCAGATCGCCGACCAGGCCGCGGCCCACGCGGTGCCCGAGGACCGCGTGCTGGCCGACGTCCTGCTCAAGGACTCCGCGATCAAGCGGCTGATCGAGCCCGAGGAGGTCGCCGAGGCGGTGCTGTACCTCTGCTCCCCGCAGGCGTCCTTCATCACCGGCACCTCGCTCGCCCTCGACGGCGGCTGGACGGCTCACTAGGTCCGGCGGCCCGCTCGCCCGGGTGACGAGGTTGTCCACATCGGCTTCGTTCTCCACAGGGCTGGTGCGTCCCAGCACGGCAGGCAATCCTGTGTCCATGTCCCACGATCAAGCCTCCTACCTGGAGCTCCTCGCACGCGGCGCGGCCGCTGAGGCGTACGACCGGCCGGTGCTGCTGGCCCGCGCGAGCGGCGCCGGACCCGAGACGCTCGCCGCGCTCGAGGACGCCAAGCAGCTCGCGCTGCGGGTGCGCGCCGAGCTGGAAGGGCGGCGGCGCCGCGAGGCGGAGCTCTCCGCGCTCTTCGAGACGGCCCACGACCTGGCAGGGCTGCGCGATCTCGACGCGGTGCTCCGGGCGATCGTGCAACGCGCCCGCTCCCTGCTCGGCACCGAGGTCGCCTACCTCAGCCTCAACGACCCGGCGGCCGGCGACACGTATATGCGCGTCACCGAAGGGTCGGTGTCGGCCCGCTTCCAGCAGCTGCGGCTGGGCATGGGGGAGGGGCTCGGCGGGCTGGTCGCCCAGACCGCCCGGCCCTATGTCACCGACAGCTACTTCGACGACGAGCGCTTCGAGCACACGAGAACCATCGACACGGCCGTCAGAGACGAAGGCCTGGTCGCGATCCTCGGCGTGCCCCTGATGCTCGGCAGCCAGGTCATCGGCGTCCTGTTCGCCGCCGACCGCCGGGCCAGGGTCTTCGAGCGCGAACAGGTCGCGCTCCTCGGCTCCTTCGCCGCGCACGCCGCCGTCGCCATCGACACCGCCAACCTGCTCGCCGAGACCCGCTCCGCACTCGCCGAGCTGGAACGGGCCAACGAGATCATCCGCGACCACAGCGGCGTCATAGAACGCGCCTCGGACGTGCACGACAGGCTCACCGAAGTGGTCCTGCGAGGCGGAGGAGTCCACGACGTGGCCGCCGCGCTCTCCGAAGTCCTCGACGGCGCCGTCGAGTTCACGGACGCCGACGTCGAGGCGGCCGGGGCCGACGGCCGGGCGATACGACGAGGAGAGGAGTGGGTGGCGGCGGTCTCCGCCGGCGGCGAGTTGCTCGGAGCGCTGGTGCTGCACGGCCATCCGGACCTCGACCCGGTCGACCGGCGCACCCTGGAGCGCGCGGCCATGGTCACCTCGCTGCTGCTGCTCGCCCGGCGCTCCGCCCACGACGCCGAACAGCGGGTGCGCGGCGAGCTGTTGGACGACCTGCTCGACGCCCCCGACCGGGACCCCCGGCTGCTGCGCGAACGGGCCGCCAGACTCCGGGCCGACCTCGACGCCCCGCATGTGGTGCTGGCCGCCCGGATCGACGGCGCCCACACCGACACCGTCGAACGGGAGAGCGCCGACCGCCAGCGCCTGTGGTCCGCCGCCAGCCATGTGGCCGCGACCTGCTCGGGTCTGGCCGCTGCCCGCGACGGCGGCACCGTGCTGCTGCTGCCGCTCGGCCCCGGCGACACCGCCGCCGACCTGGCCCGCCAGACCGCCCGGCACCTGGGCGACAGCATGCGGGAGCCGGTCACGGTGGGCGCGTCGTCCCCGGTGGCCGCGCCCGCCCGTGACCCGGCCCCGATAGCCGAGGCGTATGCGCAGGCCCGGCGCTGCCTGGACGCCCTGCGACTGCTCGGCCGCTCCGGACAGGGCGCGGCGGCGCAGGATCTGGGCTTCCTCGGCCTGCTCCTCGCCGACCCGGGCGACGTCGACGGCTTCGTGCGCCGCACGATAGGCGAGGTCGTGGAGTACGACCGACGGCGCGGCACCGACCTGGTGCGCACGCTCGAGGCGTACTTCGCGAGCGGCATGAGCCCGGCCCGTACGAAGGACGATCTGCATGTGCATGTGAACACGGTGGCTCAGCGTCTGGAGCGGATCGGGCGGCTGCTCGGCTCGCAATGGCAGACGCCGGCCAGATCGCTGGAGATACAGCTGGCGCTGCGCCTGCACGCGATGTCCGCCGCGGTCGCCCGCTGACGCCGCGAACGCCACGCGGGCGCGGCCGTTCATGTGCCTACGGCGTTTCCTTCGGCGCCTCTGGGGCTTGAACGGCAGGCGCCTGACGCCCCTCCCGGGCCCCGGACGCGCGGCTGCGCGGACCCACCCGGGGCGGGTCCGCGCGAGCGGACTTCGGGTTCGCCTCCCCGCCTCCCTCGGCTCAGGCGGTCCGAGCGTCGGCGGCGTGGGCGACAGGCGCATCGTCGTGGACCGGCTCCGCCTCGACGGCGTTCAGATCGCGGTTGCGGGTCTCGCGTGCGCAGCCGATGGCCACCACGGTGAGCAGCACGGCGGCGATGACGTACAGCGAGATCGGGGTCGAGGAGTCGTAGTCGGCGAGCAGCGCGGTCGCGATCAGCGGCGCGGGCGCCCCGGCCGCCACCGAGGAGAACTGAGCGCCGATGGACGCCCCCGAGTACCGCATGCGGGTGGCGAACATCTCGGAGAAGAAGGCGGCCTGCGGCGCGTACATCGCACCGTGGAACACGAGCCCGACGGTCACCGCGAGCAGCAGGCTGCCGAAGCTCTTGGTGTCGATGAGAGCGAAGAACGGGAACATCCAGACGCCGACGCCGATCGCCCCGACGAGATAGACCGGCTTGCGCCCGATCCGGTCCGACAAGGCGCCCCAGGCCGGGATCACCGCGAAGTGCACGGCCGAGGCGATCAGTACGGCGTTGAGCGCGGTCTGCTTGCTCAGCTCCACGGCCGTCGTCGCGTAGACGAGGATGAAGGCGGTGATCACGTAGTAGCTGATGTTCTCCGCCATCCGGGCGCCCATGGCGATCAGGACATCGCGCCAGTGGTGCCGCAGCACGGCGACGAGCGGCATCTTCTCGACCTGCCCGGCAGCCGCCTTGCGCTCCTCGGCCTGCGCCAGCGCCGCCTTGAAGACGGGGGACTCGTCCACGGACAGACGGATCCACAGACCGACGATCACCAGCACACCGGACAGGAGGAAGGGGATGCGCCAGCCCCATGAGGTGAACGCGGCGTCCGACAGCAGAGCGGTGAGGGCGGAGAGCACGCCGGTGGCGAGCAACTGCCCGGCGGGCGCGCCGGTCTGCGGCCACGAGGCCCAGAAGCCGCGCCGCTTGGCGTCGCCGTGCTCGGACACCAGCAGCACCGCCCCGCCCCACTCGCCGCCGAGCGCGAACCCCTGCACCAGCCGCAACACGGTCAGCAGCACCGGAGCGGCGCTCCCGATGGTCGCGTGGGTCGGCAGCAGACCGATCGCGAAGGTGGCCCCGCCCATCAGCAGCAGGCTGAGAACCAGCAGCTTCTTGCGCCCCAGCCGGTCGCCGTAGTGCCCGAAGACGAGAGCCCCGAGCGGACGGGCGGCGAAGCCGACGGCGTAGGTCAGAAAGGAGAGCAGGGTTCCGACGAGCGGATCGGACCCCGGAAAGAAGAGCTTGTTGAAGACCAGGGCGGCGGCGGATCCATAGAGAAAGAAGTCGTACCACTCGATGGTCGTGCCGATGAGGCTGGCGGCGACGATGCGCTTGAGCGACGACGGCGCTGGTGGGGCGGATGCGGGGGCGGCCATGGACACCACTTCCGGACGGTTGGCGGGGACGATTCCGTGTCGCCACACCGTAGGAAGTCGCAGGTCAGAGGCGTATGTGGTGGCGCACCATAGTTCAGGGCATGGGAGTGCGCGTACCCACCATGCCGGCTCACGACAGGGCGGTTCAGGGCTCGAAGGTGGTCGAAACGAGTGCTGTCCGTGACGCGCAGTTCGCAGTGATTTGACGTGCGGTGCTGACTCCCGTGCTGACTAGGCGTCTGGGAGCCGTCGACGTGAGGGGGACAGTGGCGGCAGATCGGGACTGGGTAGTCTGGGCGAGACGCCACCCTCAGCCAAATCGACAGAGCCGAGCGAATGCCCATCCGGTTGAATAAAAGACACTTCTTCATCGGCGGTGCTGTAGGCGCGCTGCTGCTGACTTCGGTTTTCTTCCTCGCTTTTATGACGGGTAGCTACTCCGTAGCGGCTGCACCGGACGGGGGGAGCCGGGAGTGCGATTCCGTGGTGGCCGAACTGCCCCGAAACGTTATGAGTAAAGGGAAGCAGGAAACCACAGGTGTCGGCACGGCCGCGTGGGGTGACGGCGGGATTGTCCTGCGATGTGGCGTGACGCCTTTGAAGCCGACGATCAACTTGTGCATGACCGTCGACGGGGTTGACTGGGTTCTCGATGAGGAGAAGGCCAAGGACGGCGGTCCCCGCACCCTCACAACATACGGACGCCATCCCGCCATTGAGGTTACCGTCAACGATTCTGCCCTATCGCCAGGGGACGTCCTAGTGGAGCTTAACCGCGTCGTCAAACAGATCCCTCAGGGGGAGCGCAAGTGCTTTTCTCTCGATGACGTCGATTAAGCCGGACGCGAGTTGAGAAGCAACTCGGGCATGGCTGCAGAAAGCCGCCGGAGTCGTCCTGCCCACTGTGATCGACGCGGCGGGCCGTGACTTCCAGCTCTACGTTCTGTCCGACGGCATCGCCGACCAGGACACCGAAGTCCACAATTTCCTGCTCCCTCTTGTCGTTCCCTCACGGGCCCACATCATCGACACCACCGAGCTGTCACTCTTGGACGCCTTGGGGGTCCGCCTACCGTCCTCGCTGCCGACTCAGGTTGACGTGGCTGGCCGTCGGTGAGAAGGGGGTGCCGCCTGTGGCAGGGCAAGAAGTCGGTCGGCGCGTACGAGCAGCCTGGCCCAGTGCTGTGGGACGCCGACTGTCTCGCCACTCGTATGGCGCTGAGGTTCCGAACGAACGTCGCGGAGGTTCAAGTACGTGCCGTGTCGCTATTCCTAAGATTCGATGGCAGAAGGGAAACCCGGGCTGTTCCTGGACGGATGCACACCAAGGACAACAAACTCGTGAAACAAGAGAAGTCCAGCCGCATGGCCGCCATCGCAGGTACCGGCGCCGACATGGACATCCCCAACAGGGTGATCGGCAATGGCCGGACCGGGCGCGCCCAGGCCCGTCGGATCAAGGTGATCGTTGGCCACCGGGCCACCTCGGTGTCCGTCAGCACCAGCAGCGCGCGCAAGCTGCCTCCGGACAGCCCTGCTCCACTGGAGCCCGCTCGCTGCTGATCAGCCGGTTCCACGCCTTCTGCGCGCCGAGCTCGGAGGCGGCCGAGCGAGGTACAGGGCCGACCTGAAGAGAACCGTCCCAACTTTTCGGCCCCTTTAGTACATGCAAGCAATCAGCTCTTTGATCGTCGAGGAGCCTTTTCCTGAAACCCGGTGGTCGGACAGTGCTGCCGTGGGAAGCGGAGACATGATGGGCCAGAGTCCTTATGACTATGTCGTTGTGGGAGCGGGGACAGCGGGGTGCGTGATTGCCTCCCGGCTTTCGGAACGCCCCGGCGTGCGGGTTCTGCTGCTGGAGGCGGGAGCCCGGGACGCGACCGAGGCGATGGCATCTCCCTGGGGGTTCCTGGGGTTCGACCCGTCATCCCTCTGGCTGGGCGCCTCGACCGTGCAGGCCGGTACAGGCAGGGCCGCTGATGTGCTGCGCGGCAAGGCGCTCGGCGGATCGTCGAGCATCAACGGCCTCTACCACCTGCGGGGGCACCGCTCCGGTTACGACGAATGGCCCGGACTCGGCGCTCCGGGCTGGGGTTTCGACGATCTGCTGCCCTACTTCCGCCGCAGCGAGAGCACTCGCAGTCGTGATGCCTCCGTGCGGGGCACGGACGGGCCGGTCGTGGTCGCCCCGGTTCCGGAACCCCATCCCCTGGCCACGGCGGGCGTCGACGCCGCGGTGCAGGCTGGGTTCACACGCGCCGATGACATCGGCGGCGGGCTGGAGACCGGGTTCGGGTGGAGTGACATGAATCTGCCCGGCGGCGCCCGCCAGAGCGCGGCCGACGCCTACATCCGTCCGTTCCTCGACCGGCCGAACCTGGACGTCGTCACGGACGCGACCGTGCAGCGGCTGCGCATCACCGCGGGCCGCTGCACCGGCGTCGAGTACATCGTGGGTGGCGCGCACCTGTCCGTCGAGAGCGCCGAGGTCATATTGACCGCGGGGGCCATCGGTTCCGCGCACCTCCTGATGCTGTCAGGGATCGGCCCGGCACGACACCTTGGCGAGCACGGCATTGGCGTCGTCGCCGACCTGCCGGGAGTGGGATCCCATCTGCAGGACCATCCGCTGGCGGGAGTGGTGTACGAGGCCAGCCGGCCCGTACCGTTCGTCCCTGCCAACCCGCCGGCCGAAATGATGGGCCTGCTGTACAGCGACCCCGCCGCGGTCCGGCCGGACCTTCAGGTCTACATCGTCGCCGCACCGCTCCCGTCGGCATGGGGCCGGTCGCCGGCCAACGGCTACTCCATCGCCTTCTCCGCGATGGCTCCGCACAGCAGCGGCACCGTGCGCCTGGCGGACGCCAATCCCGCCAGCGCTCCCGTCGTCGACCCCGGCTACCTGAGCGACGAACGTGACCTGGAGGTCATGCGCAAGGGCCTGGCAGCGGCACGCCGCATCGGGGCGGCCGACGCCTTCGCCGACTGGCGCAAGCAGGAAGCGGTGCCGGGCTCCGGGACAAGCGGCGAATCCGTGGAAGAGTTCATCCGCAAAGCCACCGGCCCCTACTTCCACTTCACCGGCACCTGCCGGATGGGAACCGACGCCGATGCCGTCGTCGACCCTGCGAACCTTCGCGTGCACGGGATCGCCGGACTGCGGGTCGCCGATGCCTCGGTGATGCCGTCCATCCCCTCGGCCAACACCAACGCGACCGTCTACGCCATCGCCGAACGGGCTGCCGAACTGCTCGACTGAGCCTTCTTCCGCGCCCACGGCGCTTCCACAACGCGCTTAATCCCCCCGTCGTGCGCCGCATGCGGCCCAGACTCCGGCTCATCGTGGGGCGCTGACGTGCAGGCGCGCGGCCGGCCCCGGCCACGCTGCCCTCCTCCAGCAGCGCGTCGAGCGTGACGGGCAGGTTCACATCCAAACGAGAAGCAACGCACGGTTCGGCTCCGACCGGCCCATCACCCCCTCCTCAGACAGGAGCACCACCATGTCCGAAACGCTTCAGACCACTGGCATTGCCACCTCCGACGCCGACCTGCTCGACCGCACCGCGACCGCCGTGCGCGAGGCCGGTGCGGCGCTGCGCGAGCGCTTCGGCGACGTCGTCCGCTACGAGACCCGCGAGGAGCTGATGCGCGCGCTCGCCGTCAACGACGACACGGCCCTCGACATCTTGCGCCCCCGTCTCACGGCCCTGCGTCCGGAGACCGGTTGGGTGGAGGACGAGCTGGACGGCGGGGCGCTGCCGCCCGGCGAGTGGTGGGTCGTGGATCCGGCCGAAGGCAACGTCAACCACCTGCACGCCCTCCCGGAGTGGGCGGTGACCGCCACCCTCGTACGGGAGAACCGGCCGGTGCTCACGGTGGTCCACCTGCCGTTGACCGGCGAGACCTACACCGCGCGCACCGGCGCGGGCGCCCACCTCGACGGCCGGCCGCTGCACGTCTCCGGCACCGCGGACCTCGGCCTGGGCATCGTGGCCACCAGCCAGGCCCGGCCGGACGAGGACGAGAAGGTCGTACGGCGCGTCGGGTCCTCGATCACCGAGATGCTCTTCGACGCGCTCGTCGTGCGCACCGCCGTGCCCGCGACCCTGCACCTGACGAACGTGGCCGCAGGCCGGATCGACGTCTTCTGGCAGTTCGCCGGCGCCCGGGCGGACCTGCTGCCCGGCGCGCTGCTCGTCACCGAGGCCGGCGGACGGATCTCCGACGCCCAGGGCCGCCCCTGGACCCCGCAGAGCGACAGCTTCCTGGCCGCCGCGCCCGGCGTCCACGCCGAGGCCGTCGCCACGCTCTCCCGCTGACCCCGCACACCACAGCCCGCACCCACGCAAGGACCACATCACCATGACCACGATCGCAGTTCTCGGAAACGGCCGCGTCGGCGGCAACCTGGCCACAGCCCTCACCCGGGCCGGGCACGAGGTGACCGTCGCGGACCGCGCGAAGGGGGCCGTCGCCGACGCTGCCCGGACGGCCCGGATCGTCATCAACGCCACCCCGGGCGCCGGCTCCCTGGAACGTCTCGCCGCCCTGCGCGAAGAGCTGCACGACAAGATCCTCATCGACGTCTCCAACGCCACCGCCGACGGACCGGACGGACTGCCCGCCGACCTCGTCTACCCCGGCTCGAGCCTCGCCGAACAGCTCCAGGAAGCGCTCCCTGAGACGCACGTCGTCAAGACACTCAACACCATGCTCTTCCCGGTGATGACCGCGCCGGCCAAGCTCACCCAGACGCCAACCGCCTTCCTGTCCGGCGAGGACCCGCAGGCCAAGCAGACCGTCCGCGAACTGCTCGTCGACCTCGGCTGGCACAAGGAATGGATCACCGATCTCGGCGGGATCCAGACCGCCCGCGCCACGGAGGCCGCGATCCTGTTCGTCCCGCACATCATCCGGTCCACCGGATTCACCCCCTTCGCGATCTCGATCGCCCGCTGACCGTCGAGCCGCGCAAGCGGCAAGTGTCCGGAGCCGGCCCGGCACGGATGGGTTCCCGGTGGGACAGACCGCGGCAGGCATGGTCCGACCTGGCCGCGGAGTTGACGTCGACAAGAGGTCGTCATGCATGAACTTCCCGAACATCAGAGTTCCGGCGTCCAGGTCGACGTCCGGGTGCGACAGGCTGATCTCGGCCGAGACGGCTCGGCGAGCACGATCGGCACGGCCCGCTGGCTCGAAGACGCCCGGATTCGGCTGCGGCTGCGCCGCTTCGAACGCCTCATCGGTGAAGGGGGGTTCGGCCCGTTCCGGATACTGCTCGTCGGCCAACGGGTCAGCCGACTCGCTCCAGCCGGACCGGTCGGGACCCGCGTGCAGGTGCACACTGGCGTTCGCCGGGTCGGGCGCTCCTCCATCACCTTCGGACAGGAGGTCATGGTCGGCGACAAGCGTGTGGGCAGTGGCGACGCGACGGTCGTGCTGGCCGACGACTCGGGGCCGCTCCGGCTTCCGGACGAGCTGATCGCCGATCTCGACGAGATGCGGCTACCGGAGACAGGGGTGGCAGGAAGGCCGCCGGCTACCCGTCCGCGCCCAGAGCGCCTGCACCGTGCCCACTACTCGTACTGGGCCCCGCTGCGTTCCCGGATCGGTGACGTCGACTCCAACCAGCATGTCAACTTCATCGCGCTGGCCACCTGGTACGACGAGGCCGTCGCCGCATTCACCTTGGACTCGATCGGGACGACGGTCGGGGGCTCGGTGCCGGATCTGCCGCCCTGGTCGTACCAGATCCAGTATCTCGGTGAGGTGACCTACCCGGGCAACTACGAGATCGCGCTCACGGTCCGTTCCGTCGACACCGGGTCTGTGCACTACGAACTCGGTGTCTTCCGAGGCAGCACCTGCCTGGGCGTGGCCGACGCCATCGGCCCACGCGGCGAACTGCGCGTCACTCACTGACCGTTGCCTCCGGCGGAAGAGAAACGAAGCCCGCAGCCGGCAGCTCGGACTCCGGAGGGCCCTCGCTGACGAAGCACTGCCGGTTCGGCAGCGTCGTGGTCGGCATGTAGTGGCCAGGAGCCTGTCGACGAACGACAGCCGGTGCTTCGCACCGGCGCCGAGGCCGGCTTCCGTGACCGCGAGGTGAGCCCGGCCTGATGCCGTACCTGCCGCAACGGCCCCCTCGGCGCCTCGATGGCTCACCGCCAACCGATGCACGAGCTCATAACGGAGGATGGAGCGCGAGCGCGACCCCTGACGGTCAGGCTGCGAGAAGCCTGATCGTCAGGGGTCGCGTCTCTCGTTGCCGAACCGGGCGAACCGACCACCGCGGCGCGTACTCAGGCGATCAGCTCACCTCGCCGCATCAGAAGCATCAGCTCTGCCTCCCGACCGCTGCAATGCGATTCGTCTATAGGAAGATTGGCACGGTATCCACATGAGTCATGGCGTCGTCCTGCGGAACACGATCACCACAGGACGGCGTTGAAGCAATGAAGCACGAGAGGATCGGAAAGGGATGCACGGTACTGGAGCGGAGGTCGACGGCGCGCGCGGGGCGTTCGCAGTGGACTCGACCGCCCCGGGCGCCGCACCGCGGGGACTCGACGTCTTCCGGCGCGGGTGGGAGACGCAGGTCGGCGACGATGTCTTCCAACTGCCGGCTTTCAGCCCGGACACGGTCGGTGACTTCCGGGTCAAGGGCAACGTGGCCAAGGTGCACGGCGCGGCGATCGCCGATCTTCACGCAGCGTCGCCAACCCGGACCGCGGACGTCCCGGGCGGCGATCAGGACCTGGTTGCCATGTACGTCGTGCGGCGCGGCGCATGGACTCTGGGCGGCCCGCCCGGACACGGCGACCAGACCGTGTCGGCCGGACAGTTCCTCGTCCGGCACCTCGGGGGCCTGACCGCCTTCGAGACGACGGCGCACCTCACGGCGAAGTTCCTCGTCCTGCCCCCCGGCGAGCTCAAACCCCTGCTCGGGACCCGGGTTGTCACCGGGCCGGCGGACTCGGCCGAGATGCGCTTGCTGACGGCCCTTACCGACATGATTCACACAACCGTGGCCGACCTCGGCCCGGCCGGTGTGGCAGCTGCCCAAGGCACGCTGATCGAGCTGACCAAGGCGGTGGCGAAGGGCCGGTTCGACGACGTGGAACCCCGGTTGGCTCCCGCGCTCGCCCAGGCAGCCAAGGACCTCGCGGACCGTCGGCTCGCTGATCCCGAACTCTCTCCGGCGATGCTCGCCCGTGAACTCAACGTCTCCGTCCGTACGCTGCACCGGGCATTCGCCGCGGTGGGCGAGCAGGTGACCACCTACATCCGCCACCGGCGACTGCATGAGGCCCGGCTGGCCCTTGCCTCGCCGTCAGGGCGCCTGAGCATTTCGGAACTCGCCGCACACTGGCAGTTCGCGGACGGCAGTCACTTCACCCGAGCCTTCAAGAAGCACTACGGTCAGACTCCCACCGAGTACGCCCGCTCGACCGGAGCAGCCTCGCTCTCGCCGAACCGGCACCCGTCGGGCCGCGGGCCGGCGGAAAGCAAGTGACCAGAGGTATGGCCGCAGTTCAGCGAATGCCGCCGACTCGTGTCCCAGGCAAGGCAGGGCGGCGCTGTGGGCGGCCTGGGCGCCAACTGGCACCGCGGGCAGCCATGGGTGCGGTGGCCGTGGGCGCGGGCACGGCGGAAGAGTTAGCGGGCAGGTCGGCCATGTTCGCAGCCGCCACACGAGCACGTCGCTGATTGAGCCGGCGGTGTCCAGCTCCCGCTCTTCGGCGGCCTCGGCCACTTCGCTCACCGCTGCGCCGAACCGCTCCACGGCTTCGCCGAACGGGATGTCGATCTGGTTCGCTAAGTTTCAGCTCCACGGAGGCGACGATACGTCGCCGTATGGGATGCTCCGCGCGTAGATCATCGTGATGACTACGTGCTGAATGTGTCGAGAGACTGTCGTCGGCAGGGACGACGGTGATGACGGAGGGGGCATTTCCGTGAGCGATCTGGTCAAGGGGGCCAACACATTCGTTCCGACAGTGCCGTTGCGCATCGCGGTGCGCGGCGAACTGCGGGCTACGGCGCTGCTGCTGGCGGCGGACGGCCGGGTCCGGGGGGACCAGGACGTCGTGACCGACGGCGCGCCGGCACATCCGTCGGGCGCGGTGCGCCTGGCGGGGGGCGCGGAGGGCACCACATGGCTGGAGGCGGGGCTCGGCGAGGTCGAGGCGGACCTCGAGCGGGTGCTCGTCGTCGGGTCCACGCGCGGTGGGACGGTGCGGGAGACGGGGGTTCCGTCGGTGGAGGCGTACGCGCAGGACGGGACGTCGGTCGCCCGGTACGAGATTACGGAGGTGGGGGACGAGACGGCGCTGGTGCTCGCGGAGTTGTACCGGCGGGCGGGTGGCTGGAAGTTCCGAGCGGTCGGCCAGGGGTATGCGGGCGGGCTCGAGGAGCTGGCGGCGGATCACGGTGTGGGGGTGATGCCGGTGGCGGGGGCGGCGCCGGTGCGCGTGCCGTTCGCGCCGCCGGCGGGGGCGCCTGCGGCCGCACCGATACCGACGCCCATTCCGGCACAGGCCCAGGTACCGGCGCCGACCGTGGCGGCGCCGAGCCCGGCGGCTGTGCCCCCGCAGCCTCAACCGGCGCCGCAGGACTGGGTGTTTGGCCCCGCCTTCGAGCCGCGCACGCTCACCGGCCGCGACAACGACGTCATCCAGGTGGACGGCCTCCCGCCGGGCCCGGTCGTCGTCGAGCTGTTCGTCCGCGGCGAGGGGTGGACGTGTCTGACGCCCCTCAACCGGCGCAACAAGGAGGGCGAGGTCCTCGTCAACAGCACCGAGGACGACTTCCAGGGCAGGCTGCTCACCACGGTCCCGCAGGGCGGCCCGCTGCGCCTGCGGCTCCAGGCCGAGGGGCACTGGCAGGTGACGGTGCTGCCGCTCGCCGCGGCCCACCGGCTGACCGGAGAGTGGCTGGAGTGGCGCGGCCCGGACGTCCTGCTGCACACCGCGGGCCCGGCCGACTTCGCCATCCGCTACAAGGGGGACGACAACCTCATCGCCCACCGGTACGAGCTCGAGGGCCACACCGACCACGCGACGCTCCCGCGCCGCGAGAATTTCATCAACGAGATCGGCGCCCGCCGGGAGACCCACCCACTGCCCGAGGGCCCGGTGATCGTCGAGCTGGAGATGGCGGACGGCCCGTGGAGGGCCAGGCTCAGGGGCGTCGGGCAGCCGGAGGACACCTCGCCCGAGGACGGTGCCGCGGCCCAGACGTTCGCTCCGTTCACGGCGCCGGGCCCGGGGAAGACGAACACCGTCGGCAAGTCCTCGCGCTGGGGCTGGCGCGGCAGGGGCTGACCGGCGTACGGGCGGGCGTTGTCAGCGGCGTCTGGGTGCAATCGGTCCATGACCGCCCCAGACGCCGCCCGCCGACTGCCCGACATCCCGACCCTGCGCGCCCTGTGCCGTGCCCTCGCGGCGGCGGAGGCGATGGTCAACCCCAGTGGTGCGTACGCGTATCACGTGTACGCAGCGAACTGGGGCGAGTCCGAGGAGGCGCTGTCCGTGGACACCGGGTCGGGGGACGACTGCACGGTCGTCTTCGCCCCGGGCCGGTGTCTACATACGGGCCTTCAGCCACGAGTCGCCGATGAGCCCGTACGGGAACGACGAGGAGCATGCCTGGCCCGGCGTCCTCGACCCGCTGCCGGAGGTCTTCCGCGTGTACATCGACGAGCCCGCGTTCACCGACGAGCCCGCGTTCACCGACGACGGCCTGCCGCGCGTCACGGCCTGCATCTGGCGCGAGACTGGCGACACCCACTGGCCGGGTCCGCAGTCGGCTGATCTGGCGGGTAGGGGCGCTGGGGAGTGGGCCGTTCAGGTACTGGCCGACCTGCCCGAAGCCCCGCAGGTCACGGGGTGGGCCTCCAGGCGAGAAGGGGGTTGGGTGCGGGCCGGTTCCGGTAGGGGTGCCGGCGACGGCCCTGCGTTTGCTGGCAGGCGGCTATGGCCTCGCTGAACGGAACAGGCCATCTCATGTGTGACTGCTAGTGCATTGACGCTCCCGAGTGACGCATGCTGCACTGACCCGACGCAGTGATGTTTACGTTGCCATGACGTGTGGGTCGAAGCGAAAGGGACGCTGCTCGGCTCGCGCTGTGCACCCATCAAGACGGCACCGGTGTCTTCCTCCGCTCTCCTACTGTGAAGGAGTCATGTCATGGCTTCCCCCGACGCCCCCCTCAACCGCAGAGGCTTCATCACAGCGGCCGCGCTGACCGCGGGCGCGGTGATGCTTCCCGGCGCCCTGTCCACGAGAGCCATAGCCGCCGTCCCGTCCCATGTCACGCTCCCGCAGCGGGGCATGTACGACTCCTCGCCGGCCTCGGAGTGGACCGACGGCTTCGTCACCGGCAACGGCGAGTACGGCGCGGTGCTCCACGGGGCGCCGACGCTGGAGAAGGTCGTTCTCAACCACCACCGCTTCGTGCTGCCGAACGGCACCCGCGGCGTGGCTCCGCCCCTGACCGCCGGCCGTCTGGGTGCGGCCCAGGACAAGGCGCTGGCGGGCGACTACGGGGGCGCCGCCGCGACCTTCGCGGACGGCTGGTCCCTGCGCTGGACCCAGAGCTTCCACCCCGGCTACGAACTCCAGCTGAGCACGCCCGGCGCGACCACGGCCAACGGCTACGCCCGGATCACCGACTTCCGCACCGGCGAGGTCACCCACACCTGGACCGACAGCGCCGGCTTATGGAAGCGGCGCGTCTTCGTCTCCCGGGCGGACAAAGTCGTCGTCCACGAGCTGCTGCCCGCCGCGGGCAAGACCGTCGACACCACGATCAAGGTCAACACCACGCTCGAGGGCGTCCCCGGCAACGTCGCCTTCAGCACGATCGCGACGGCCTCGAGCGGCGGCGGGTACCTCAACCTGCGCGGTACGTATCCATCGGGTCAGGGCGCGTACGGCTACGAGGGCGTCACCCGGGTCGTGGTCACCGGCGCCAATGCCTCGGTCCAGGCCGGCAGGGGCACACTGGTGGTCTCCCGCGCGGCCAAGGTCGTACTGCTGACCAAGCTGGGACGCTACGAGAACGCCGGCGACTGGAACGCCAAGCCACTGCACGCCGCCCTGGCCGCGCTGCCCGCCGACTACGCCGCCCTGCTCGACCGGCACGCGCCGCTGCACCAGGCCATGTTCGACGGCTCCAGCCTGGACCTCGGCGTCTCCACCGCCGACCGGCAACTGTCCACGTCCGAGCTGACCTCACGGCAGAACAACAACCGATGGACCGTCGACCTCGCCCTTCTCGAGCGGATGTACGACTCCGGGCGGTACCTCTTCGTCAGCTCCAGCGGCGTGCTTCCACCGCGCCTGACCGGCATCTGGGCCGGCAGCTGGAACGGCGCCTGGGCCGACGACTTCACCACCGACGCCAATGTGAACCTCCAGATCGCCGGCGGCAACATCCTCAGCCACGGCAACGCCATGCAGGGTTACTTCGACCTTGTCCTGGGACAGCTCGCCGACTGGCGCAGGAACGCCACCAACCTGTACGGCACACGGGGCCTCCTCGTGCCGTCCCGTACCGACGGCGAGCACGGTCACATGCTCCACTTCAACGGCACGGACTTCCCAGGCCAGTGCTGGACCGGTGGCGCCGACTGGATGCTGTACCCGCTTCTCGAGTACTACCAGGTGACCGGCGACAACGCGTTCCTCCGGGACAAGCTCGGCCCGGCCCTGATGGAACTCGCCCTGTTCTACGAGGACTTCCTGACCAGGACCGACTCCCAAGGGAAGGTGATCTTCGTTCCGTCTTTCTCGATGGAGAACTCGCCCTCCAACACCGGGCAGATGCTCTCCATCAACGCCACCGGCGACATCATGGCCGGCCGCCACGCCCTGCAGGCGGCCATCGACGCGGCGAACACGCTGAACGTCGAGCAGGGCGCAGGCCAGGGCGTGTCCCGCTGGACCGCGCTCCTTGCCCATCTGCCCGACTACACGGTCAACGGCGACGGAGCCCTATCCGAGTGGTCCTGGCCCGGGCTGCACGACCGCTACAACCACCGGCACATCCAGCACCTCTACGGGGCCTGGCCCCTGCACGAGATCAACCCCGAGGAGAAGCCCGACCTGATGCGCTCCGCGCGCAAGGCGCTCAGGCTGCGCGGCGACGAGAACTACTCGGCCCACGGCAGCCTCCACCGGGCTCTCGCCTGGAGCCGGCTGAAGGACGGCGCGGCCGTCTACGACAACATCCGCAAGGTCCTCGGCAGCAACATGGTGTTCCGCTCGCTGGTGACCTCCCACAACCCCGACCTGCACATCTACAACACCGACGCCGCCAACTCGCTGCCGGCGATCATCGCCGAGTCCCTGCTCTACACCCGGCCGGGCCTGCTGGAAATCCTGCCGGCACTACCCGAGCAGCTGACCCGAGGCACGATTCGAGGCGTTCGGGGACGCAACCGCGTCCTCGTCGAGAGCCTCACCTGGGACACCGCGGCCCGCACCGCCACGATCACCCTCGTCTCCGACATCGGCCAGACCCTCTCGTTCGTCTGCCGCCGCGGTATCACCTCGCTGTCCACCACGGCGCTCGTGGCCTCCTCCCCGCTCGGCGACCACGCCAGGAAGCTGACCCTCACCGCGGGAGTCCGCACGCGGGTCACCGTCGGCATGCTCACCGGAGCCTTCCGCGTGGTGAACCGCGCCAGCGGCAAGGTCCTCGACGTCGCGAACCAGTCGACCGGCGACGGCGCCCCGGTCATCCAGTGGCCGTGGTCGGGCGGGACCAACCAGCAGTGGCGGCTGCTGCCCGACTACGACGGCACCTTCCGCCTGTCCAACGTCAACAGCGGCAAGGTCCTCGACAACCCCGGCGCGTCCACGACCTCCGGCCAAGCGCTGGACCAGTGGACGGACACCGACAGCCCCAACCAGTGGTGGAGACTGGTGCCTTCCGGGACCAGCGGCCATTACCACCTCGTCAACGTCGCCAGCGGTCTACGGGTGGACGTGGAGAACGCCTCGCTGAGCGACGGCGCCAGGATCGTCCAGATGCCCGCCGGCAGTTCCGCCAGTCAGGAATGGGCGATCGTCGGCCTCTGATCTCCAGGACGCATCCGAACCGGCCGGCGGGCTCGGGCGTCGGTGCGAACGCCGAGGTGGGCGGGGGCTGGGACATGAGTTCCTTCCGCGCGACGGCTGGCGGGGTGGGAGGGGTGATCGGTGAAGATCAGGCGTCGTGTGGCGGCCCCGGAGGGCGGCCCGATGTGGGACCAGCACCGGCGGAGGCGAGGGCGGTCCCGCAGGTGCGTGATCGGCTTCGGGGATCGAGGGAAGGTCTCTTGAAGCCTGGCAGCTCAGCGAACAGATAAATCGATTGCCTGTTGGCGATGGTGGTGGATGCAATGTCCGGCATGATCACGCAGGTGCGCCCGCCACGGCGACATGAGATGGACGCGTACCACCGGGTCTTGCCACCGGCGGTCCGGGCAGCCTGCGGCCGAATCGTCACACGGGAGATGCCAACGCATGAATACGCCACCATCGCCACCTGAAGCGGGGCGGACTGACGGATCATCCGTCCAGATCGGCGCTTTCGTTCCGCTGACTCGGCCTGGCTGGGTCGAGGCAGGCCGGCACTTGCTCGCTGGACTCGAGCTGGCCGTCCGCGAAGTCAATGACGTCGGCGGGATCGCCGGAAGTCCACTCGAGCTGGTGGTCCGAGACACCGCAGCCGATCCACAGAGGGCCGCGGCGGCCGTAGACGACTTGGCTCGCCTGGGCGTGGCTGCCTTGGCGGGGGAGTATCACAGCGTCGTCGCTCGCGCCGCTGCCGCCAGGGCCGACGCCCTCGGCCTGCCGTTCCTCTGCTCGTCAGCGGTTTACGACGTGCTGACCGAACAGCCAACGGACTGGGTCGCGCGCCTCGCCCCGCCGCAGTCCCGCGGCTGGCAGATCTACGCAGATTTCCTTCTCAGCGCGGGCCACAGCCGAATCGCCGTAGCATCCCAGCCGAGTGTCTACTGGGCATCGGGGACCCGCATTCTGCGGGACTACCTCGCTCCACGCGGTGGCACCGTCATCGAACTCGATATGAGCGCGCTCGCCCCCGCGGACGTGTGCGACGAACTGGTCGACAATCGCGCGACGGCCCTCCTTCTTCTGGTCGGCCACCCGGAGCCGGCGGTGTCGATCGTCAAGTCTGTCCGTGGCGACCAGCGCCTCGCCGAGATCATGATTGGTGCTCCGGCCGGGCAACCGGAGTTCGCCGAATGGGCGACGTTGCTGGGCGACGACAGCGCCGCGATCCCGTTCTTGCGCTACCTGCCCGAGCGCCTCAGCCCACTAGGTGCACGAGTCGAGACGGCCCTCCGCGAGCGGCTGGCCGAAGCGCCCTCCTTCGTCGCCTTCGAGGGCTACGACACGGTCGCCGTCCTCGCCGATGTACTGCGTTCTCACGGCGCGGACCGGGCGCGCATTGCCCAATCCTGGCCGCGCGTCGCAGTTGAAGGCACCCGCGGGCAGATCCGGTTCTCCCGCACGCCAGGCATCAGCGTTTGGCAATGGGCTGGGACGCCAATCCAAGTCGTTGATCGAGATCCGACGGAGCCCGATCGCTTTCGGATCCTTCACGCCGGCTGAGAGAGCACGGAGATCCGACGGCCCAGATCTGTCCGAACTTGAGGCTGTCGGCGGCAGCCCCTCAGCCTGCCGTCGCTCGCGATCAGGCGTGACGGACGGCCGATGAAGGTCACCCGCTACACCCGCCGCCAGACCTTCAACGAGGCCCGGTCGATCCTGCGCGACGCGATGGAGACCGGGGAGTCCGAGCGCATCGGCCTGCCCCGCGAGTTCATCATCGCGCTGACGAAGGCTGGCCGGGCAGACCGCACCCGCAGCCCGTCCCTAGGCGAACCCCCGGAGGGCACCCGGTACTTTCCCCGAACGTGGGCCTGCGCCGTAGTGGGCAAGAGCGGCGACCAGCGAAGATTCCCGGCATGACGACTCAGCGAAGTTAGTGGGGGTCGGGCTGGCACAGCGCTCCACTTGGCGAGACACGGCCGTCTCGGCCGGCCCCACGGCTGGGTCAGCCCGGCTTGACCGCCCGCGTCGCGAAATAGTGCGACATGTATTGAGCGGATGCGTTGGATTGGTGCGGCGCTTCCGCGAAGCCGGTGAGGACGAATCCCGCGGCGAGCTGCCCGCCGATCTGGTCGGTGAGGGTGTGGCTGTACTCAAGAGGGGCATCCGCGCCGAACTTCGTGGCGCGTTCCTCGGCGGAGTACTGCGTGACATCGCTGTAGGGCAGCTTGTGCACGACGATCAGCTCGCCGCGCTCGTCGAGCGCCTCGTGGTCGAACAAGTACGCATCAGGGTTGAGGAAGCCCACGAGCAGAGTTCCGCCCGGTCGCAGGACGCGGAAGCACTCACGCCACACCGGCGCCAAGTCCGGTACGAATGGGTTGGAGACCGGATGGAATACGACGTCGAATGTCGCGTCGCCGAAGGCGCTGAGGTCGCGCATGTCGCCTAGGACGGTGCGCAGCTCGAGTCCGTCGCGCTCCGCCACCATCTGGTCCTGGCCGAGCTGGCGGGGTGAGTTGTCGAATACGGTGACCCGCGCCCCTGCGGCGGCGAGGATCGGACCCTGCTGGCCACCGCCGGAGGCCAGGCACAACACGTCCTTGCCGGTCAGGTCCGTCGGCAGCCAGGAGCGGTCGACCGGCTCACGCCCGATGAGAACAATCGACCAGTCGCCCATGCGGGCGCGCTCGACATCCTCAGCACTCACCGGCCTCGACCACTCGTTGCCCTCTTGGACATACTTGTCCCAGGCTGCCCGATTGTGGGCAACCGGGTCGACAACAACGTCCTGCACGTTTTACTCCCTGCTACAGCCAAGCGGACACCTGCGGTACTGACAGTTCGGTGCCGCTAGCCAACACGATTGCAGGGTGCGGGCTCAACGAAATTAGCGGGCATCGAGGTGTCCACAGGCTCGACGGGTGGTCGCGTAGCGCGTGCGTCTCCAGGTGCTTGCCGTGGTTCCAGGCGAACCGGCGGGCCTGCAGCCGTTTCCACCGCCGCACACTCTCGGGATGCTCCCTTAGCATGCGCGCGATCTCGGAGTTCACGTATCCCTGCTCGAACAACTCGACCGCCCGCACACGTCGGGCCTCGGCCAACTGCGGCCGCGTGAAAGGGGGGACGGCGGGCTCGGAAACACCAGGAGAAGGCTTGAAGGACACGACGAACAGAGTCCCACCAGCACGCCCACCACACCCACAGAGCTAACGAAAGCCTCAGTAGGGCTTGTCTTGCAAACTGCCTGCTCAGAGCCTGATGGCATGATCGAGACGTGATCAGCGAACCGGGCCAGTCTGGCGCGATGAGGTATGTCCTGTTTGATGTCGATGGCACGTTGATCGATGCCGTGGACAATCAGCGCCTGGTCTGGCGGACGTGGGCAGAGCGATACGGGCTGGACCCTGTCGAGGTCTACCGAGTGGCGCTGCGGACGAGGCCGATAGAGACCTTCGCGCAGGTTGCCCCGGACCAGGACCCCCGGGAGTGTCTTGCCGCGCTACATGCGCTGGAGGACGAAGACGTCCGCTCCGGCGCGTACACGGCTTTCGACGGTGCCTCGGAGCTGCTGAGTGCCCTGCGGCCCGGGGCCTGGGCACTGGTTACGTCGAATTACGAGCACCGGGTGCGGGGGCGCTTCGCGCGGACGCGCTTGCCGGTCCCGGACCTTGTCGTGGATGCGGCCGCTGTGGCGGAAGGCAAGCCGTCGCCGGTGCCGTATCTGCAGGCAGCCGCGCGACTTGGCGCCCAACCGGAGGACTGCCTGGTCATCGAGGACGCCCCTTCCGGGGTGCAGTCCGGCCTGCGTGCCGGGATGACGGTGTGGGGCGTCAACACCCCTGAAGCAGTGGACGGCGAGCATCGCCACTTCGGGAGCCTGCGAGAAGTGGCCCGCGACATCCTCGCCTTCGCGTCCGGGCACCACCCTGACCGGCCGGAGGGATCAGCCACGATGAAATGATCTTGCAGTGGTTGGTGTGATCACGGCGTCGGCCCGGCTGAAGACGGCGCTGCGGCTGCCGGCCCCGGCGCGACGCGGCCAGAGCCGGCCGGCCCCCCGCTGTAGGCGCCGATCGATACGAACCTGCCGAGCGCGGACATCCGCATCGGCTACGCCCGCTGCTTGACCTTCGGCCACGAACTCGACGCGCTCAGCAAGCATGGCATTCATGGCTCACCCGATGATCACGACTCGATATGACCGTAGGTGACGTGCTGAGGTGCCGGACGCCAAGGGCGGGCAGAGTTGAGTCAACGGTCAACCAGCCGTGGACGCGAGGCCTCACTCGTGGATTCCGCGTCGGTGTCGTCGGTGCCGACCGGGCCGCGGGGAAGCATCCGGTCTAGCCACTTCGGCAGCCACCAGTTGGCCCGGCCGAGGAGTGTCATGGTCGCCGGTACCAGCACCATGCGTACGACCGTGGCGTCGATGAAGATCGCGGTGGCCAGGCCGAGCCCGAACATTTTGGTGGAGGGGTCCTCGGCGACGGCGAAGGACAGGAAGACCGCCACCATGATGAGGGCGGCCGAGGTGATGATCCGGGCGGTGCGCGAGACGCCCTCAACGATCGCTGTGCCGTTGTCGCCGGTGCGCAGGTACTCCTCGCGTACGCGGGAGAGGAGGAACACCTCGTAGTCCATCGACAGGCCGAACAGGATGGCGAAGAGGAACATCGGGATGAACGACACGATCGGAACCGTCGCCTCCAGCCCGATGAGTGCGCCTCCCCAGCCCCACTGGAAGACCGCGACCATGATGCCGTAGGCCGCGCCGATGCTCAGCAGGTTCAGCAGAACCGCCTTGAGCGGTACGACGACCGAGCGGAAGACCAGCATCAGCAGCAGGAACGACATCGCCAGCACGGCGGCGACGAACACCGGCAGACGTTCGCTGGTGCGTCGGCCCACGTCGGACAGGCTCGCGGCAGCCCCGCCGACGTGCGCCCTGGCCGGGCCTTGTCCGATCGCCGCGGGCAGCACCTCGGCGCGCAGCCGGGCGAGGGTGTCGGCCGTGGCCTCGTCCTGAGGGCTGGTGGTCGGGAACACCACGAGGGTCGCGATGCCGGTGGCTCGATGGATGCGCGCCGGCGCGACGGACGCGATGCCCGGATCCGCCGCGACCGTTGCGACGAGACGGTCCACCACTCCCGGATCACCGGCGGGGTCCGCGGCGATGACGAGGGGACCGTTGGTGCCCGGGCCGAACCCGTCGGCGACGAGGTCGTAGGCACGGCGCTCGGTACGGCTGTGGGGCAGTGAGCCGTCGTCGGGCAGGCCGACGCGCAGGCCGAGCACGGGCAGCGTCGCGGTCAGCAGCAGCCCCGCGGCGCCGATCGCGTAGGGCGCCGGGTGCCAGCTGACGTGCCCGATCCAGCGACGCCACCCGGCGGCGTGGGCGGCGCCTGCCGCAGGGTCCCGCCGCCGTGCGACTCGGCCCAGCTGCCTGGTCTGCAGAGCCCGGCCGATCCGGCCGGCCCGGGCCAGGCGCGGGCCCGCCGCGCCGAGGAAGGCCGGCAGCAGCGTCACCGACGCGAGCACCATCGTCAGGACGACGATCGAGACGGCGAGCCCGCCCACCGTCATGAACGGCACGTTCGCGACCGCCAGGCCGAGGATCGACACGACGACGGTGCCGCCAGCGAAGACCACCGGCCGCCCCGCCGTTGCCACCGCTCGTCCGGCCGCCGCCTGCGGATCGAGCCCGCACGCGAGGTACTCCCGGTGCCTGGCGAGCACGAACAGCGCGTAGTCGATGCCCACTCCGAGCCCGACCATGCTGCCCAGGACCGGTGCGAAGGTGGGGACCTCTGTCACCCCCGCCAGTACCGTCATCGTGGCGACCCCGACGGTCAGCCCGAAGACCGCCATGCCGATCGGCAGCGCGGCGGCGACGAGCGAACCGAACGCCAGGAACAGGATCGCGGCCGCGGCGAGGAGGCCGATCAGCTCGCTCGCGCCGCCGTCGGGGTCGGAGAAGACGTAGAAGAGGTTCCCGCCCATCTCGATGCGCAGCGGCAGCTCGGCGCGCAGCCGGTCTCCGAGATCGACGAGGGCGTCGAGGTCTTCGGCCGACAGCCGGCTCTGGTCGGGGTATTGCACCCGGACGACCGCGATCCGCCCGTCGGCCGAGACGAGGCCGCCGCGCACGGCGGTGTCCCCGCCCGCGTCGAGCGCCCCCGCCGGGTCGCTCGTGCCGAGCACGTGCGGCAGCCGCTTCACCTCGGCCCGCAGCCGCGTGAGAGCGGTGCGCGCGCCGTCGTCGTCGAAGAACGTCGCACCGTCGTCGAGGGGGGTGACGACCACTTGGGCGGTCATCCCCTCCTGGCCGGTGCCTGCCCGCTCGATCAGTTCCGCGGCCCGTCGGGAGTCCAGTCCCGGAGCGGTCATCGAGTCCGCGGTCCGCCCGCCGAAGGCGACGGCGGCGAGGACGGCGAGCGTGGCGGCGATCAGCCATGCCGCGATCACCCGCCAGGGATGGCGGGCGGCGCCCCCGCCCAGGCGCAACAGGGCTTTCGAGAGCATCGGGTCCTCCAACCACCTCGTCGGCCGTCCTTGTACGGCCGCCGATGCCGAGGCTCGTCGCCACGGCGCTCCGCGGCATCGGCCCGCGGGCCGCGGATCCCTCGGCCCCGGGGCGGAGTGACGACCCGTCCTTTCGGCCGATGCGCGGCACGCCGCAGTCCCTAGGCTGAGAACCGTGCTCCGAGACGACCTGCGAACCCTGTGGACCGAACCCCGGCCGCCTGACGCGCCCGCCCGGGTGCGGCGGGACTGGGCGCTGCTCGCCGCGGGCCTTGCCGGTGTGGCGCTGGAGGCCACCCTGCGCGAGAACGTCGTGTGGCGGCCGGTGGCGGTGGTGTTCGCCGTATGGCTGTGCCTGCTGCCCCTGTGGCGCCGGACCCGCCCGCTGGCGATGGTCACGCTGGCGTTCGGCTCGGTGATCCTGCTCCAGGTGGCCTCGCTCGTCGCCGCACCGCGCGAGCCCGTCGGCCTGTACACCGGCGCGGTCGTGCTCGTGCTGGTGTACGCGCTGCCTCGGTGGGGATCGGGACGCGAGATCGTGCTGGGCGGCGCGGTGATCCTCGCGGCCTTCGCGCTGTGTGTCGTCACGGACGAGACCCCGGCCGCCGAGAATGTCGTGGGCTTCGTCTTCCTGCTGCTGCCCGGCGTGGTCGGCGCTGCCGTGCGGTTCCGGGTGACCGCTCGCGAGCGGCAGGTGGAGCAGGTGCGCTCCCGCGAGCGCGAGCAGCTCGCCCGGGAACTGCACGACACGGTGGCCCACCACGTGTCGGCCATGGTGATCATCGCCCAGGCGGGCCGGGTGCTCGCGGGCGCCGACCCGTCCGCCGCCGCCGAGGCGCTGGAGGGGGTCGAGGAGGAAGGGGCGCGCACGCTGGAGGAAATGCGCGCCATGGTCGCCGCGCTGCGCGACCGCGGGGTCGGCGCCGAGCTGGCGCCGCCTGCCGGAGTCGCGGATCTGGAGCGCCTGGTGCGCACCCCGAGTGGTCGCCTCAAGGTCGACCTGGGGCTCGACGGCGAACTGGACACGCTGCCCCCGGCCGTGGACGCGGCCGTCTACCGGATCGTGCAGGAGTCGGTGACCAACGCCATGCGCCATGCGGTCAACGCGACCGAGCTCGTCGTCCGGGTCACCGCGGAACGGCACACGGTACGGGTGAGCGTGCGCGACAACGGCCACCGCACCGGCCGAGGCCGTGCCGGATACGGACTTACCGGACTGCGCGAGCGCGCGACCCTGCTCGGCGGCAAACTACAAGCCGGCCCCGGCGCCGACCAGGGCTGGCATGTCGAAGCCGAACTGCCGAGAGCGAGGAGCGAGAGCGGTGCCCATCCGCGTCCTCGTCGCTGACGACCAGACCATCATCCGCACCGGGCTGCGGATCATGCTGAACGCCCAGCCCGGCATCGAGGTGGTCGGCGAGGCCGCCGACGGACAGGAAGCGGTACGTCTGGCCCGCGAACTGCGCCCCGACGTCTGCCTGTTCGACATCCGTATGCCCGTACTCGACGGGCTCGAGGCCACCCGGCTGGTCGCCGGCCCGGGCGTCGCCGACCCGCTGGCCGTGGTCGTCATCACCACGTTCGACCTCGACGAGTACGTCTACGGCGCGCTGCGTGCCGGCGCTCGCGGATTCCTCCTCAAGGACACGGGACCAGACCTTCTGGCCCAGGCCGTACGGTCGGCGTCCGGCGGTGAGGCACTCATCGCGCCCAGCGTCACCGTCCGTCTGCTCCAGGCATTCGCGGACCTGCCCGCCGGCCGGCCCCCGGCCCAGCCGGTCTCCCCCGTCACCGCCCGCGAGGAGCAGGTGCTCCTCGCCGTCGCTCGCGGGCTGACCAACACCGAGATCGCCGATGCACTGCACATCAGCCTCAGCACGGTGAAGACGCATCTGGCCAGCCTGATGGCCAAACTCGGCGCCCGCAACCGGGTCGAGATCGCGATGTGGGCCTACGAAACGCGCCGTATCCTCCCCGGAACCTGAGCCGGGTGCCGGGTGCCGGGCCGTGTCCCATGAGTCCCCGCCCGTACATCAGTGCACCGGTCGGCTCACGTCGGCTCCACGTGCCTCACCCGCCCCAGAGCGTGACGTACCAGGAGGCCGGAACTGGGACGTTGAGACACCCGATACGACAAGACTCCCGACAACTACCTCGCCAGTCTCCACCTGCACGCCTCGGTGATCTGGTTCAAAGACCTCACCAGAACACCCGATGATCACGGCTCGATACGCGCCCTAGTGGGAGGCATACCCGAAGGACGATCGAGCACGGCCGGATAGTTGCCTACCTCGCCTCCGATACCGCAGCACTGAAATGTTCACTGAGGTATTGGAATGTAGGAGGTGTTGGACGATGAGTGATCGTCTACCTTCCACAGTCCGCGCCCTCGGTTGAGGTGCGAGACGGCGTCCATCTCGACGGAAGTCAGGCCGAGCAGGGGGGCTGCGGCGTGGAGCTGGTCGGTCTTCTGGCGGTGGAGGATCCGGGTGCTGCAGTCGGCGAGGAGTCCCTCGGCCAGGGCCCGGCCCTGTGATCCGGCGTCACCTGCGGTGAGCAAGTCGCCCTGGCCGTAGGCCGCATCGAGGGCGTGGGCGATGAGCTGCGTCCCGATGCCCTGACGCTGGAACTCCGGGACCACGCCCAGCGGTGACAGCGACAGGACGTCCACGATCCGGCGCGGAGCGTCCAACCGCGTCGCGCTCAGCAGGACATGTCCGACGACCCGGCCGTCAACGACAGCGACAATGGACATCGGCGCCAATGCAGCCTTCGCCACGCGAAGCGCCTCCACGAGCCCGGGAGCCCGATCGCTGTCACCGAAGGCGCGCGTATGAACCTCGCGCACATCTCGGTGATCGTCAGCGGTCTCTTGCCGGATCACCAGCCCGCCACCGCCGGGAGCGATCCGGGAGCCATCAGGCGCATCGTGTGACGTCATGGCCGCGACGATTGGTCGCGGGGCAGCTCATGCGCGAGGCAATTGAGCACCGGGTCGTTAGAGCATGACCGACCCGACTCAGGATCCCGGCTTTCTCCAGCCTCATACCGACTACTCCTGTCCGCACGGGGGCGCCGACACACTGATCCGGACCGACCGATGCGGAGCGGCTTCGGCTCGGCTGGGCGACCATGGAAGGACGCCGAGCTCGTCGGGAGGCCGTCGTGACGACCGAGAACCAGCCCCCGCCGGCCCGTCCGGCCGTCACGGTCACGACGGCCGACGGGCGCCGTGCCGAGCTGACGCTGGTTGGGGACATCGACGCCGACGTACTGCCGGCGCTGGAGGAGCAGCTCGGCGCTGCGCCGCTCAGCGCGGCAGCCGAGTGGATTGTGGACATGAACGCGGTCACCCGGATCGACCTCGCGTGCGCCTACGCGCTGCTGCGGGCCGCGACTCGGCTGCCGGAAGCGAAGATCACCATCCTGTGGGCCCGGCCGTCCGTGCAGCGCACGCTCCGGCACGCCGGGCTCGACGCGGTCGCAGCCATCGAGGAGCGATGACGGCCGTCAGGCAGTCGAGGGACCGCGCTCCGCTCGACGAGCGGCCACGTCCGCGCCAGCGGCGGCAGATCTGCTACCCGGCGCCGCTGACGCGTACGAAGGCTGGTTGGACTGGCCTCCAGGAGCCAGCCCGCGCGGAGATCGCACGCAGGCACGGCCACGGGACTCAGCCAGGCCGTCGATGGCCTCATGCAGCGGCTGGCAAGGTGTCGCGGTCGTAGGCCGTCTTTACTGAGCTCTCCACGAGGGCGGCATCCAGCTGAGGGTGCGCCTTCGTCAGCCGCTCGGCGACCTGGTGGATGGCAAGGGCATCGTCTGACTCCGCCTTCATGCGACTGAGCCCTCCTTGGGGATTGCCTTGCCTCCTTCTCCCGGCGCGGCCTTCAGCCGGGAAGCCGATCTTTCGCCGCTCGCAGCAGTAGTCGGCAGTGCTCTACCGGCTGGAACCCGAAGCGAGCGGGAAGAGGCGCGCCCAGGACAAGCTGTACCCCAAGGAGTACGACCGTCAGATCTCCTCGTCCAGCCGGATCGCGGCCCGCAGATCGTCTTGGGCCTTTTCCGGCATGTCCTGATGCGCTTCGAGCAGCGCTGCGGCGATGGCGTCGAGCTTGCGCTGGATGGCCCGCTCGGCGCGGAGCTCCGAGTTCTTGAGCAGGGCCAGGAGCAGCAGCGTCATGGCCGTCATGCAGTCCCCGACGAAGAGCTGCCAGGGCAGGCTCAGCCCGGCGATGTGCACGGCGACCACGCCGGCTACCAGGGTCAGGCAGAACACGAAGAAGGGGGGAGAGCTGCTGAGCCGTGAGGCGGCCTCGGCCAGCCGGGCGAACCGGCCGCGCTCCTCGCCACCGCGATCGGCTGGATGCTGAATCGTCATGTCGTCCTGGTACCCCTCCGGTCGTCGATGACCTCTGCGACGACCCGCAGGTCCGCGACGAGGCCCCGGTACACCGGCTCTCGGTCCTCGGCGCGCGGCACGGCCGACGGATGGATTGTGGCGATCAGCCCCCGCACCCCGTCGCCGGAGTCGGCGCCGACGCGGTCGGGCCAGGGCAGCAGGGCCCCGCGCTGCTCGGTCACCCGGAACGACGGCCCGAGCAGGGCCTTCCCCGCGGTGGCGCCCAGGGCAACCACCACCTCCGGCGCCACGACCCGCAGATCGGCGACGAGCCACGGGCGGCACGCCGTCGTCTCGCGAAGGCTCGGCGCCTTGTGGATCCGGCGCTTGCGTCCCTCGGGGACCGTGAACGTGAAGTGGTTGACCACATGGGGGACGTACGTCTGCTCCGGGTCGATGCCCGCATCCCCGAGTGCCCGCATCAGAACCGTCCCCGCCGGGCCCACGAACGGCCTGCCCTGCAGGTCCTCCTGGTCGCCCGGCTGCTCGCCGATGAGCATGACGCACGCGGAGGCGCGTCCGTCGCCGAACACGGTCTGTGTCGCGTCCCGGTGCAGCGGGCAGCCCTGGCACCCGGCCGCCGCCTTGCGCATGCCGGGCAGCCTTGCACGTCGGCCGGGCAGGAACGGTGTGGCGTCGTACTGCCGCCCTTCGTACACCTCGGTGCCTGTATCCGTGAGCGCCGACCTCTCGTCACACCCACCGCAGCATGCCCCTGCGCATTCAGCGGCGACGCCGAATTCATGCTTACCCTGGTCCCGCCCAGGGCGCCCCGCAAACGCGATTGAACCGTGCCTGCCACGACGCTGAGTACCAGGCTGACCGGCGCGTAAGCGGTTTTGGGCTCTTCATCAGCACCTCTTCCTGCGCCAGGTGAAGAAGACCGCAGCGAGCGCTGCCACAGCGGAGGCGATGAGCAGGCCGCGACTGCTGCGCGCGCTCTGAGCCACCTGATAGGCCTTGTCCAGGGTCGGCTCCGAGGCCCTGTCCTGGATCTTGTCTCCCAGGACGTGTGCCGTCTCGGCCAGCTGCTGCTTGGCATGGGATGCCTTCTCGCGTGTCGGCAGAGGAGTCTTGTCGTGCGCGACATGGAGAGCATGGGCGGCCTTGTCCTGGACCTGGCTCTTGACCTTGGCTGCCTTGTGCCGTGTCTGGGACTTGACGTCGGTCTTGGCCGCCAGCGCCTCGACTGTCTCGCCGAGTTCTTCGCGGGTTTCCTCCACCTGCTCGCGCAGTTCCTCAGGCGTGGGGGTGGAGTCGTTGTTCTGGGGCTGGTCCGTCATCGGTGTGCCCTCTCCTTGACTTCGGCGACGTCTGCCTTGACGCCGTCGATGGCCTTTTGGGGGACGGGTGGGACGGCCCGGCTGACCTGCTTCTTGCCCACGGCGGCGAGCACGCCCGCCACTGCCGCAAGGACGACGGTCACGGTCAGGGCCGAGGCCCACAGCGGCCAGATCAGATCCAGGGCCACGATCGCGGTGGCCGCGAGTGCTTGCAGGGCGACGAAACCGATCACGCCGGCTCCGCCGAACAGGCCGCCGCCGATCCCGAATCGCTTGCCCTTCTGCCGCATCTCGGCCTGTGCCAGACGCAGCTCTTGACGCATCAGTGTGGAGATCTGCTCCGACGCCCGCTTGACCAGCTCGCTCGCCGTTTCGTCGGTGTACGGGCGCGGGTGATCCACTGACCTATTCATCATCGTCACCTGACCCCTTCATTGCCACCCGGGCTTCAGCCCTATCGCGTCGTGTACGGGTCCCTTCCAGGCGGGTACCCGAGCCCCGTCGCCCCACTCAGCCGCAGAAGGACCCATTGGTCGACGTGCTACCACAGGCTGCGGAGCAGTAGGCGGGGTGCGTAGTGGACCAGAAGGGCGCTGCAGGCCGAGGCTGCACCGGCCTCGACGTTGCTGGGGTAGTGGCCTCGGTGTGGACACGCTCGAGGCCACCGGGACGGTGGGGATGGCGGTCGCGGTTGACCACCACGGTGAGGTGGGGGCCACGGCGGCGGTGACGGCGGCGGTGACGCCCACCGCGGCCGCGGTGTGCCCGGAGGAGAAGGAGGAGCTGTCCGGCAGGCCCTCGACGTCGTGCGGGATCATTTGCTCGGGCGGCCTGCGTCGCTCGTACAGCTGCTTGCACACCGCGTTGGACAGCGCTTGCGCGGTGAGCATGCTCAGCACCTCAGCCGCCGCAGTCTTGCGCTGGGTGCGGCCCCCGAAGGCGGCCATGACGACCGCCGAGCCTCACCAGAGCTGCGCGCCGGCCAGTCCCTGGGGCGCCCTGCGGGAAGCCACCCTGGCAGACCTGGCCACTTCCCCGACCTTGCACCACTGGACCGCGATCTCGCCTGCTGGCGCGCGACCCGGCCAGGGGCACCGGGCCAGGTGCAGATGGTGCCGCTGCCCGGCTACGGATCTCGAGGCCCGGCCACACCCCGCCGCCCGCTGGCAGACGTTCTCGACGATGTGTGACCGAACAGACCTGACGAAGACCCGCGAGTACCTGGGCCTGGCTTCGTATGAGGGGGAATATCGTCTTGGCATGACACATGAGTTCGATCTTGCTGCCTCCCTCGTTGACGGTCTCGGGGGACGCAGCGGCGCTTGGAACTTCATCCGAGGCTTCGCTGGGTATTGGGCCAGGCCTCTGGAGAGCGCCGATGGGTGGTCAGAGGCCGATCTGGTCGCAGCCGAGGAGAGGCTCGGAGTACGGCTGCCGGCCGCGTTGCGCGAGGCGTATCTGCTGTTCGGGCGCCGCCGGGATCTGACCAGCAACTACGACGTGCTCCTCGGCCCGGCCGAGCTCTACGTGGATGACGTCAGGGAGGCTCTCGTCTTCCGGCATGAGAATCAAGGCGCGGTATCTTGGGGCATCCTCCTCGACGGCCTTCAGGATGACGACCCTGCTGTGTTCAGCCGGATTGATCTGGTGGACAAGAGTGCCGAACGATGGGAAAGGTGGCTGGAGCGACTTTCCCTGTGCTTCGTTGAGATCGTTCTGTCCGAATCCCTGCATGCCGATGAAGAGCTCTGCGACTTCCTTGACGCGGATGAGTCCGACGTCGCGTTGCTGGAGGAGAACTTCGTCCGGCTGCCGTTCCCGCTGTATCCCATCGGCGATGAGGAAAACGGGAGCCGGTGGTTCCTAGGCCAGGACGCCCTGCTACGCGACGACGCCGGCGCAGCCATTTTTGCCCGCGGCCGGACGGCAGAAGACCTCGACCGCGTTCGGGACCTGATCCCGGCAGACTGGCTCAACGACTACCGCTGACCACCATCAGGGAGCCATATCGGCCAGGCTGCCGAGGCTGGAGTCAGCCCCGGGACTGCTGTTCGGCTCGGGCGCGGGTGGTGGCAAGTCGGTCCCGGTTTCGATTGGCTCCGCGAGCCGGAGGGACCTCGCTGGAACTCGGCGAAGCCTGCTGAGATGTAGCGCGGCACTCCCGGCGGTGGGGTCAGGAGCCAGCCGGCAACGGTCCGTTCGTCGACGACGCCGAGGCGCGGGAGTGCAGCAGCGAGTCCGCCGGATGCGGCGGTCGTACCGGATCCGCCTCGAGCGCGGCCACCAGCAAGACCTTCAGCAAGGCTTCAGGGGCGTCCCGCATCACGCTGTGGCCGGAGTCCAGTGCGTGTGTGCGCCAGGCGGGATCGGTGCGCAGTCGTTCGTAGAGCGCAGTGAAGGGGGACTGTCCGTCCCTGGCGGTGGCGTAGACGTAGTCCCTGCTCTGGTAGCGGTCGAGCCCGCCTTGCAGGCGGATCGCCTGGAGCAGGGAAGCCAGCGGGTGCGGAGTTGCCCGAGGATCGAAAAAGGGCAGCGGCGCGCTGGTGTAGCCGCTCTCACCAGTGCCCTGGAGGTATCAGGCGCGTTCCTGGTCGGTGACGAGCGACCAGCATGAGTCGCCCCTCACCCTCGGTGATATCGCGCGCCACAGACGTCTCACTATCTGTACTGAACAGGAAACAACCTGTATGCGGTTCTTGAGTGGATCGACTCCTGATACGCACACTCGTGGCGACGCAGGGGCACACGCCCCCGAAGGCGGGCGGTGCGTGGGCCATGGGGAGCCAGTCCCCCCGCCGCCGACTTCTCCGGCTGGCCAAGCCGACGACAAGGGCGGCGATCAGAATGCAGAGTCCCAGGTGAGAATCACGCGATTGCTCCTTGGGGTGGTGCCCGAACAAGCCACTGGGCACGACTGGCGCCTACCCTGGTAATGACCCGTCAAGCGAGAACGGAGGACACCATGCTCGTCCTCGGCGTCATCTTGCTCGTCATCGGCTTCGTGACCGGGCTTTCGATCCTGTGGACCATCGGGATCGTTCTGCTCGTCATCGGGGCCATTCTCTGGATCATGGGAGCGGCCGGGCACGCCGTCGGCGGCCGCAAACACTACTGGTAGCGAATAGCTGGAGTGTTGGCGGCCGGCGCTGGGCCGGGTCGGGGGTCGGGGAGGTGCAGTCGACGCGGGCGTGGGCCAAGTACGCTGCCGCAGCGACGGGCAGTCCAGCCCTGAGGCCTGCGCAGCTCTCCGTGGCCCTCAGCGACAACTCGGCGTGGTCGAGTCGGCCTTGGCGTCATGCTTGCGGCGCTCTGCGTCGCTCCAGGGGTGTGCGCAACGCGCTGTGCCCCTGGCGCCAGGTCTCGCGGAGGTGTGTCGCGAGGCGGTCCTCCAGCAGGACGGTCGCCGCGCAGCCGAAGGCGATGTCCGCCTCCAGAGCGGGTTCGTCGGCGAGGAGGCCGCCGATGACGTCGTGGCGCACGACCTGTTCGTGCACGGCGTCGGCCTCCACGTGCTCGGCGTAGAAGCGCTCGGCGGCGGGACCGGCCGCGCAGCGCCGCATGGCTCGGGCCATGCGGCGGGAGCCGGGCGAGGAGGTGACCTCGAGGCACGCAAAGTGCCCGACGAGGGCGCCGCGCAGGGCGCGGTGGAGCCCGAAGAGGGACATCGCGTTCACCGTGGCGAGCAGGACCGCGGGGGCCTGGTCGAGGTAGCGGCCGTACGTCGGATCCAAGTCCAGGTCGGTCATGAGGTCGGCGAAGAGCCGCGCGTGGACGCGGTCGGCGCGGCCGGCGCCGAACTCGTCGTACTCGATGGCCGCCATCGCGGCCTTGGCACGGCCGGTGAGTCGCGGGACGACCCAGACGTGGGGGTCCGCCTCCTTCAAGTGGTAGAGGGACCTCAGGGCCGCGTACTCGCGCAGCTGCCAGAGTTCGCCGTCGGTTTCCAGGTGGTGGCTGAGGCTGCCGGAGAGGTCCACGGGCTCGAGGAGGAGCGGGGCGAAGGCGTCCTCGACAGACCGGGGTCCGTCGGACAGCTCGGTGCGCAGGGCGTGGAGGAACCGGGCTTCCATCGCCTGCCGCAGCCGCAACAGGTCCGGATCCCATTCCCGTTCGTCCTCGACGCCGTCGAAGCCGCGGTAGTGGAGTTCGTAGAGGAGGCAGAGGGCGAGCTGGAGGTCCTCCCCCCACGGGTCGGCCTCTGCCACGGACCCGGCGGCGTAGACCGGCGGCCCGCCGGACCGCAGCGCCTGGGCCACGGCGCCGGACAGCTCGCCTCGCCCCTCGACCAGGCGGGGGCGGGCGGCGGTCGTCGGGCCGGGGGAGGCCATCACGGCGCCCCCTCCGCGGGCGGCGGGGCGGCCTGCTCGCGGGGGCGGTGGCTGGTGTCGCACCACGGGTACGTGCGGCTGCGACGGCAGGTGCACACCGCGACCACGAACCGGTCGGACCGGACGACGGTCCCGTCGTCGAGGACGATCTCGACCGGGCCCTCAACCAGGACCGGACCCTGCGGGTCGACAGACACCCGGCGGGCGGGCTTGGCCGCGGCAGCCGGGCCCACGGCGTTGTCAGAGGCACTCGGCACGGACGATCACCAGCTCTTCCCACTCCTCGTCCTCGGCCGCCAGGCCCTGCCGCTCCAGCCAGGCCCGCCGCGCACGCAGGACCGGGCCCCACGGGACGAAGGCCCGGTTGGTCACGTCCGCGGCCAGCCCCGCCCCGGTCAGCCGGTCGACGGTCTCCTCGGCCCCGCACATCGTCGAATGCACCATGAGCAGCACGCCCCCGGGACGCAGCAGGGCCGAGGCTGCCGAGCAGATCCGGTCGACGACTCCGCGCCCGTCGACGCCTGCGTCCCAGGCCCGCTCCGGTCCGCGCGACGCCGGCCATGCCCCCGGTGCGGGGACGTACGGAGGATTCGAGAAGACCAAGTCGAAACGCCGGCCCGCCGCGCGCACGACGAAGTCGCCGTGCACGACGCGCAAGGGCAGTCGCCGGCGCAGGGCGTTCAGACGCGCCGTGATCACCGCGGGCCAGGAGACGTCGACCGCCGTGACCAGAGCTCCCCTGCTCGCTGCCTGCAGGGCCAGGGCGCCGGTGCCCGTACCGATCTCCAGCACGTTCTTCCCCGGTGTGAGGTCCTCGTGGACGAGCGCCTCAGCGAGGAAACGGGTGTCCCTCTGCGGACGGTAGACACCCGGAAGGGCGATCAGGCCGGGCGGCAGTGTGCCCCAAGTGAGACCCATACCGGTGGACACTGCGCACCTCCAGGGGGCGATGCGGCCCGCGGAGGCGGGGCGCGGCAATCGACGCCACTGTGCGACTGCCCCAAACGGGGCGCCCCACCCCGAATTGTGGGGACCTTCAGAGGAACACACGGAAACCAAGCCCGGGAGTCCGTACACCGCTGTCGCACCTCACGATCGGACCCACCGAAGGCGAATTCAGCGAACGCGCATAGGCCCCGGTGCCCTTGCGCTGCGGTGTGTCGCCGAGCAGCCATAGACCAGCCTGCGCCGTGCGACTGTTCTGCTGCCCCCAGTATGCAATCCGTTCGGGTCCTGCGCAGGGTGCCAGAAGAAGGGGGTGACCCTTTCGGATCGAATCGATTCAGTCACTGGCTGCAATATTGATTGCCTTTCGTCCGCGCATTCCTTGCCCTCCCAGACGCGCTGCAAGATGGAGGCGTTCGCCTTGAGCGCTGCGGGGAGACGACGGCTCACCTTCGCCGATGTCACGCGGAGACATCGCCAACCACTCAGCCGCTGCCTTACGGTCTGCGGGCTGAGCGCCCCGTACGAGCGCGGCGGCGAGTATCACCCGCGAGCCGTCACGGCAGGGCTTTCAGGCGAGCATGCCGGTGCGGAGCTGGGTGAGCGTGCGGGTCAGCAGGCGTGAGACGTGCATCTGTGAGATGCCGAGTTCGGCGCCGATCTGGGACTGGGTCATCTCCTGGCCGAAGCGCATCTCGATGATGCGGCGGTCCCGGTCGTCGAGCTGGCCGAGGAGCGGGACCAGTGTGTGCAGGTCCTCTACCAACTCCATGGTCGGGTCTTCGGATCCGAGGACGTCGGCGTAGGAGCGCGTGGCAGTGGCCGGGCCGTCGTCGTCGCCGGGCAGGTCCAGGGAGCCGGCGGTGTAGCCGTTGGAGGCGACCATGCCTTCGATGATCTCGTCCTCGCTGAGATCCAGATGCTCGGCGAGTTCCTTGACGGTCGGTTCGCGGTCCAGGCGGCCGGCCAGCTGTTCCTTGGCCTTGGCGATGTCGACGCGCAGTTCCTGCAGACGGCGGGGCACGTGGACGGCCCACGTGGAGTCGCGGAAGAAGCGCTTGATCTCGCCGACGATGTAGGGGATGGCGAAACTGGTGAACTCCACTTCGCGCGAGAGGTCGAACCGGTCGATCGCCTTGATCAGGCCGATCGTGCCGACCTGGACGATGTCCTCCATCTCGCCGCTGCCACGGTTGCGGAACCGGCGGGCCGCGAAGTGGACCAGGGAGAGGTTCATCTCGATGAGGGTGTTGCGCGCGTACTGATACTCGCGTGTGCCCTCCTCCAAGACCTGGAGCCGGTCGAAGAACAGCTTCGACAGAGCCCGCGCGTCCTGGGGAGGCGTCTTCCCCGCGTCCTCGATCCAGGGCAGCTCACCGGTGGCAGCGCCCGTGGCCGCCGATACGGCCCCGCCCCGGGCTTGCACGCTGTGGGCAGCAGGCATAGAAACAGCTGTCATGTCCGTCGTCCTCCCCTGGTTTGCGGACTCGCTTGCGAACCGGCATCTGCCCCGGCGTGGAGAGCGCATGCCTGTCGTTCGACATGGACACCGCATGGACACCGCACACGGCGCAGTTGCAATTGCGACTGGACGTCAGGTGTTTGGAACCATTTAGCCTTTGGGCGCATGGCAGGTTTTCAGCGGGGTACACGAGCGCTCCGAGGTTGATAGCGATGGTTCCCCTGCTTCTCGCCCTGATTCTTTTCGGCACCGGCTTCGTGCTGAAGGCGCTGTGGTGGATTGCTGTCATCGTGCTGGTGGTCTGGCTGCTCGGCTCCGTGGTTCGGCCCGCTGCCAGCGGCGGCCGCAAGGGCCGCTGGTACCGCTGGTAGATCAGTCCTCAGGATCAGAGTGGGGCCTAGGAGCAATGCCGTTGCCTGAGGGCTGTCCCGCTATCGGCATCCTGTTCGACGTAGGGTCTGCAGGACAGCGCGGCCGGCGCTGTTGTCTCGGCGACATGAGAGGGCATCGTTGAACCCGAACCCCACCTGCTGCTTCTGCCTTCAGGTCATCGATCTCGACCAGGATGCGGCAGCGACCGAGCTCAGGCTCGGTGCGGTTGACCCGGTGCGAGGCGGTGTCGTGCGGCAGCAGGCCTATTCACACTCAAACTGCCTGCGCGAACGGGTCCACCCGGACATCGACCTCTGGTTTGAGTTCTGAGGCCAGGCTGGCCTCCAAGGCTGCCGCCCGTAGGTGCGATGATCCTGCGATGCCTCGCGTGATCACGGCGTAGGAACCGTCCCGGACAGCCCCGTTCACCGGGTTGAGCCCGCGGGCTCCGTGCTCTGTGCCGACGCCGTGTCCGCCGAGGGGTCAGTCCAGGTGCTGCTGGAAGAAGGCGGCCGCCTCCATGCCGACCCGAACGCGGACAGTCGGTCGGCAGGTTCCGGGGCGAAGAAGTCGTCGTGGCGGACGTCGGGGCCGGCCGAGCCGCCACTCGCTGTGGGAATGTGCTCGAGGTACGGCCTGGTGTCGACGTCGTACGGGCTGACCGTGTCTGCTCCACCCCAGCGGATGCCCACGGGCACCCGCACGGTCGCCAGGCTTTCCGGGGTCACGAGTCCGCCGACTCCGGGGGCTACCTGGAAGACCGCCCGCACTCGGGGATCCGAGAGGTCTGCTGCGGCGGCATCCAGCGCACGTCGTGACGACTCGTCCAGTGGATACTTCTTCCGCAGCGCCTCCAGAGCGCCGGGGAACTCGGGGATCTCCGGCAGAGGGACCGCTCCCGTCAGTACAGCCCACAGAATCTGCGGATCGACACGGGCCCCGGCAAGGGCAGCTGCCGTGTAACCGCCGAGGGAGAAACCCGCCACACCGAGCGGACCAAGCAGCTGCTCCCGGGCGAGTGCGTCGAGGGCGAAGGAGACGTCCCGGGGCCGTTCCCACACGTGGAGAAAGCCCTCCGGCTCGTAGCCGTCGACGTAGTTGTTGCCGTGGTGATCGAGGGCAACGACCCGGAAACCCGCCTCGTGCAGCGGTCGTACCAGCCACTCCATGTTGCTGCCCGAACCTCCAGTGCCGTGAGAGACGACGACCAGTGGAGCCGGTGCAGCCTGTGAGCGGCTCGGCTCCCACAGGTAAAGACGGACAGGGCGCGGACGAGCCGGATCCCGCAGATCACGTCGGGACTCGTCGTGCAGGACACGTATCAGCGGCTGACCCTGTCCAGAGATCATCATGGCGACATCCTAGGGAGGCCAAGGCTTTCGCCGACCACACGCTCTCGGCGTCCGCGGTGTGCCGCACCATGGGCGGCGAAACGCACCCATGAAGCAGCGCGTGCGTCTCGTACGACCCGCTACGTCGGGGCCGCCAGCGCCCCGTTGACAGTACGGAACGTGTGGACCGCGACTTCGCGGCTTGCGCGGGCGGCCCCCGCGCCGGGGCCGATCATTTGCCGATTCCGTCGGCGAGGCCCTTCACGATGTAGCGCTGGCCGAACAGGAACACCAGCACGATCGGCACCGCTGCGATGGTCATGCCGGCGAACACGACGGGGAAGTCGGTGCCGTGTTTGCTCATGAGGCTCGTCAGGCCCACCGGAAGGGTCTGGACGCTGCCGCCGGTGGTGAAGATCATCGCGAAGAGGTACTCGTTCCAGGCGAAGAGTACGTGCAGGAGCACGGTGGAGGCGATGATCGGCTTGGACATGGGCAGGATGATCCGCCAGAACGCGGTCCAGTGGCCGGCGCCGTCGATCTCGGCGGCCTCGTCGACCTCGCGTGGAAGATCGAGCATGTACGCGCGGATGAGGAAGGTGGTGAAGGGGATACGGAAGGCGGTATAGAGGATGAGTAGCGCCCAGAAGCTGTTGTACAGACCCATGGCCTGGAACATCCGTACCAGTGGCACCAGCGCGACGGTCGGGGCCAGCATCAGGCCGCCGAGGATGAGAACGGTCAGCACCCTGTTGAACGGGATGTCGACGCGGGTGAGGCCGTAGGCGGCCCACGCACTGATGAACACCGTCGCAACCGCCGAGGTGACCGTCACCAGGATGCTGGTGGTCACGTAGTCGCTCACGCCGCGGTTCCACGCGTTCCGGTAGTTCTCGAAGCTGAAGTGCGACGGCCATGCGAAGGGGTTGCCGAACAACTCGGCGTTCTCCTTGAAGCCGTTGAGCGCCATCCACAGCAGGGGGTAGAGCACGACCACGGCAAGCGCCAGCAGAAACGCCCACATGAACATCCGGCCGACTGCGCCGAGGAATCCGAGACGGGTCACCATTCCACCCTCTTCCGACGGGTGATCCACAGCTGGGCCACGGCGGCGACGATGGTGATCACGAAGATCACTGTGCCGATGGCGGCGGCGGAGCCGAAGTCGTTGCGTACGAAGCCGTTGCGGTAGAGCCAGGTGCCGAGTACCTGTGTCGAGTTGTTGGGGCCCCCGCTGGTCATCACCATGACCTCGTTGAAGACCTGGAAAGCACCGGAGATCGTCACCAGGATCATCAGTCCTGTCATCTCCCGTACCAAGGGGAGCGTGACCCGAAGGAAGCGGCGCACGGGCCCGACGCCGTCGAGGGCCGCCGCTTCGTACAGCTCCCGGGGGATGCGCTGGATGGCCACGGCGAAGAGGAGAACGGAGTAGCCGAAACCCTGCCACTGGCTCATCGTGATGACCGACAGCATCGCGGTGTCTTCCGACCCGAGCCAGGACCGGCCGAACCGGCCGAGCCCCACGGCGTCGAGTGCCTGGTTCAGCAGTCCCAGGTTCGGCTCGTAGACGAAGTAGAAGAGCAGTCCGGCGACGGTGAGGGAGATCGCCGAGGGAATGAAGTAGACGGTGCGCAGGACGCGTTGCCATCGGGGGCTGCGGACGCTCTCCACCAGTGCGGCCAGCAGCAGGGCGCCGAAGACCTGGAACACCACCGACAGCAGCGCGTAGAGGACGTTGTTGGCGAGAGCCCCCCAGAAGACCGGGTCGCCGGCCAGTTCCCGGTAGTTGTCGAGACCGACGTACTCCTGGTGACCGCTGTAGATGTCCCAGGCGAAGGTGGAGAACCCGAAGTTCTGCACGAGGGGGAGGTAGACGAACACCCCTAGCAGGACGAGGGCCGGCAGGATCCAGGCCAGCCCCGCCGCTCTCCGGTACACAGTGCGCATCGTCCGCCTCCTTTCCGCGCGTGGACTACTTCGCCGCGGCCGAGGCGCGACGCACCGTCTCGAGTACCTGCTCGGGGGTCCTGCTTCCGCTGATCAGCGCCTCACCGCCGGCCAGCCAGGCGTCGGCGACCTCCGGAACGGTCACCATGTCCAGCCACCCCGCGAGCCGTGGTGCGCGGTTCACGGCCTCGATGCCCTCGAAGACGGCCTTGCTGGACGTCTGCGGGGTGACGGCGCCGACGACGGTGCTGGGCTGACCGTACGGCGGAGAGGACAGCGTCTTGGCGGCAGGCAGGTCCGTCACGAACTTCATGAAGTCCACGGCGAGTGCCGCGCGCGGCGAGTCGGCGTTGACGAAGTACCCCTCGGGCGCGCCCTCGAGGACTCGGACGTCGCCACGGGCTCCGCTCGGGGCCGGCAGCCGGAAGAGGCCGAACTGCTCGGGCTTGACCGATCCGCCGGCGGTGGTGGTGTCGAACTCGAGTACTTCCTGGTAGTACATCGCCGCCTTGCCGTGCGAGAACGCTTCCTGGGCGGAGGTGTACAGCACGCCGTTGGTGCCGGCGCCGGTGTTGGTGCAGGCGGTGACGAGTGCCTTGAACTGCTTGAGCGCGGAGAGGTAGCCGGGGTGGTCGAGCGTGGCGGTCTGCGGTCGGTAGTCCGCTTCTCTGACGTCGGTCGGCACGTTGTAGGCGAACAGCTGCTGAAGGTAGTGCAGTGCGGGCCAGCCGTCCTTGTTGCCGAAGGCGATGGGTTCGAAGCCGGCCTTGCGCAGCGCGGGACAACTGCCGACGAGCTCGTCGAAGGTGACGGGCGCCTTGACGCCGGCCTTTGCGAACGCCGCCTTGTTGTAGCCCATGAACTTGCCGTTGTTGTACAGCGGGATGCCGTAGTACCGCCCGTCGTGGGCGAAGGCGTTCAGTGAGCCCTTGCCGAACGTGCGTCCCCACGGGGTGCCGGGGCCGATCACCTCGGTGAGGTCCGCCGCGCGGTTTCCGCGGATGAAGTTCTCCGCCCAGTTGCCCGTCCAGGTGAAGTAGACGTCGGGCAGGGCGCCGGATGCGGTGAGGGTCTTCGTCTTGTCCTTGATGCTCTGGTCGGTCTCCTGGATGAGCTCGACGTCGACGTCCGGGTGCTTCTTCTCGTAGGCGGCGGCGAGACCCTCGAAGTACGGGCTGAGGGGGTCCCCCGCGAACTTGGTGAGGACGCTCAGCTTGCCGGAGTACTCCGGCTCGGCGGTGACATCGGCGGTCGGCTTCTGCGAGGGGCCGGCGAAGCAGCCGGTCAGAGTCAGTGCCGCAGCGCCGACGAGGGCTACGGACGCCTTCAGTGCACGAGTGCGCATGGGCTGCCTTCCATGGGGAGAACGCGGGCCGGGCGCCTGGGCGCCACATGACGGGAGCGGAACGGACTCCGAAAGCGGTCCGCTGATTGGTGGGCGACTGTACAGAGATTCTGATACCGGTACCACCCTCATGTTCAAGATCTTCTTTTCCCATTTGCCGCAGGAGCCGTCCCGCCCTCCGTGAAGGGTCGGCGCTCTGACCAAGAAGAGCCACGTCAATGGGGATTGCGAGACTCTGGGGGGTCGTTCTGCCGCATGTCGGGGGTTGACGACCCCTCCACCGCGTGGCACGGTGGCCGCCGTGTGAGACCGGTATCAGTTGGCTGCCACGCCACCGGCCCGCCGCGCCCGAAAGGACGAAAGATGCTCGGATTCAACGAGCCGGAATTCCTCTCCCAGCTCGCCAGCGCGGTCGCCCTGCGACCCCAGATCGAGGAACTCGCCGACCGACTGACCGATGAAGGGATCGACAACCTCTTCCTGGTGGGCGCGGGCGGCACCTACGCCCAGATGTGGCCCTACGAACACCTCGCCCGCCGCACGTCGACGCTTCCCGTACGTGCGGCGATCGCCGCCGAACTGATCGCGTCGGACGACGCCGCACTCGGCGCACGCTCGGCCGCGGTGTTCACCTCCGTGTCCGGGACGACGGACGACTGCCTCCGGGCCATCGACTTCTGCGCCGCCAAGGGCGTCCGTACGATCAGCTTTACCGGCTACCCGCAGTCGCCCGTCGCGCTGAAGGCCGACGAGGTTCTCGTGTCCGAGCCCAAGGCGTGGCCGTTCGACCCCCAACTGCTGCTCCTGCTGGGCCGGCTGCTGTCCCGGCGGGGCGAGTTCGACGGATACGAGCGGCTGGCCGACGAACTCGCCGGCCTGCCGGGCGTCCTGCTCGACGTAGCCAGGCAGGCCGAAGCCCCGGCGGCGGCCTTCGCCGACGCGCACAAGGAGACCGACTATCACTTCCTGGTCGGCGGCGGGAACCTGTGGGGCTTCACCTATCTCTACTCCATGTGCGTGCTGGAGGAGATGCAGTGGCTGCGGACCACACGCGTCCACAGCGCCGAGTTCTTCCACGGCTCACTGGAACTGCTGGAGAAGGACACCAGTGTGATCGTCTTCCAGGGAGAGGACGAGACGCGCGCGCTGACCGACCGCGTCGTGTCCTTCGCCCGGCGCATCTCGAGCGACGTCAACGTCTTCGACACACGTGACTACCCCCTCGACGGCATCAGCCCCGAATTCCGGGGCCTGCTCGCGCCGCTCGTCCTCGACACCGTGATGGGGCGGGTCAGCAAGCACCTGGAGCGGGTCCGCGACCACTCCCTCGACCTGCGGCGCTACTACCGGGTCATGCCCTACTGATCTCTGGGCCTCTGTTCCCGCCGGGCCCGTGGCCCGACGGGAACGAGGGCCCGGACCGCCCCGTGCCCGCTCGGCCAGGGACTCGGCGGGCGCCCCGACCACGCCGCCGGGTACCGGCGTGTCCCCTGCCACCGTCCTGCGGGGCCCGTCCCAGGGCCGCGGGTACGCCCCTCGATGTGCAAAGGAAGAGAACATGCGGGCATCGGCATCTCCCGGCAGCGGCCCTGTGCGAGTCCTCGGTTTCGGTGACAACGTCGTCGACCGTTTCGTCGACCGGCGCGTCGACTATCCGGGCGGCAACAGCGTCAACGTCGCCGTGCTCGCCCGGCGTCACGGCCTGGAGTCCGGATACCTCGGCGTTTTCGCCGACGACGACCTCGGCCGGTTCGTGCGGGAGGCGATCGTCGCCGAGGGAGTGGAGGTGGACCACTGCGTCGTACGGGAGGGGGAGAGCGGGCTGTCCACCTTGCGTGTCGACGCCGGTGAGCGCGTGTTCCTCGGGTGGAACGGCGGTGGGGTCTCGCTGCGACAGCCCTTGGTGCTCGACGACGCGCTGCTCGCGTACGTGGCGCTGTTCGGCGTCGTCCACTCCAGCGTCTACTCCGCCACCGAGGACCAGCTCCCCCTCCTCGCAGGCAGCGGCCCGCTGGTGACGTTCGACCTCTCGGGCGAGGAGGAGTACCGCACCGCCGCCTACCTGGACCGGGTCTGCCCGTACGCCGACCTGGTCCTGCTGTCCTGCTCCCACCTCGACCACTCGGCAACCCGACGGCTGCTCGAGGACGTCGTCCAGCGCGGCGCAGGAATCGCGCTGGCCACCCGGGGTGCAGAGGGCGCCATGGCCTACGACGGCCATCACCTGTCCGAGGTGCCCGCCCGCCCGATGTCCTGGACGGGCGGCATGATCGACACGATGGGCTGCGGGGACGCCTTCCTCACCGGGTTCGTCGTCGCACTTCTGCGCTCCGGCTGGACGACGGACGCACGGCCAGGGGAACGCGCAGTCGCCCACGCCCTCCGACGGGGCGCGGACTCCGCGTACGCGCAGTGCTTCGTCGAAGGAGCTTTCGGCCACGGCCGGCCCGTCGGCCACGCTGTGACCTCTACCATTGACCCGGCCCTCGGCCAGACGAAGGGAGCAGTGGACCCATGCCAGTAGATCGGCCGCGCGCGTCCGGTTCACCGACGATCTCCGAGGTGGCCGCGGAGGCAGGAGTCGGCCGGGCAACGGCGGCGCGCACCCTTGGCGACTACGGGTACGTCAGCCCGGAACTGAGGGAACGGGTCCTCGCAGCGGCGGAGAAGCTCGGATACCGGGCGAACGCGCTCGCCCGCAGCATGTCCACAGGGGTGAGCCACACACTCGGCGTGGTCGTCGCCGACATCGGCAACCCCTTCTTCGCCGGTGTCGTCCGCGGGATCAGCGACACCACCCGCAAGCGCGGCTTCGACGCCCTCGTCCTGAGCACCTACGAGGAGCTCGATGAGGAGGTCGCGGCGACGAACGTGCTCCTGGACAAGCGCGTCGACGGCATCATCATCGCCTCCGCCGCGGTGAGCAGACGGGAAGTGAGCCACATCCGCACGGCGCTGGACCGGGGCGTCCCGGTCGTCCTCGTCGACCGGGCGATCGCCTCCCTCGATCTCCACGCGGTCATCAGCGACAACCGTGAAGCCGCCCGCGAGGCCGTGACGGCCCTGACCACGGCCGGTCACCGCCGTATCGGGTTCGTCTGGGGACCTCCCGTCCCGGAGCCGCCCACCACACGGCGCGGACTGTTCGCCGCCTCCGCGCGCAATCTGTGGACCGACAGCGAGCGGCTACGGGGGTACCTCGACGCACTCGACGACGCCGGCATCCTCTTCGACCCGCAGCTGGTGATGGTGGGCCCCAAGACCGAGCAGCGGGCCACGTACGAGGTCGACCGGATGCTCGGCCTCACCGATCGGGCCACCGCCTTCTTCTGCACCGAGACCGACGCCATGACCGGGGCCCTGCGCGCCCTGAGGGCGAGGAAGCTGTCCTACCCCGGCGACGTGTCGCTGATCGGATTCGACGACAGCGCGTGGGCCGCCGTCATGGACCCGCCGCTGACGATGATCGAGCAGCCTGTGCACCAGTTGGGCGCCGCAGCCGCCGCGGTGCTCCTCGACACCCTGTCGGGCAACGGGAGCGAGCCCGCAACCCATACTCTCCCCAGCCGATTCGTCGTCCGCTCATCGGTCGCCCCGCCGCGCGTCCCAGCGGGGGAGTAGTGCCGTAGCCACCAGCGTCCGCGCGAAGGGACTCCCACCGGGTCGGCAGCCAGCTTCTGGGCAAGCTGCGTGCTGGTCGCCGATGAACGACGATGGAGAGACAGGGGCTGGCCGGTTCTGGGCCTCCGCCCCGCAGGGCGCATACCGCCGTGGCGCGCCGAGGACTGCGCGCGGAGGGAGTTCGCCGTGGACCCGCCCGCTGCCTCCGGTCCGGACGAGCATGGCCGGCACCAGCCGAGCGACCGTATGGACGATGCCGAACGAGCAGAGTACGAGCGGCTCCGTCGCGCACTCAACATGCGACACCGTCGTCTCCGTCTTGCGGGAGCGTCCCTGCTCCTCGTACTGGCTGTCCTGCTCGCACCGATCACCGTCGTTGCTACCTGGGTGAATTCCGAGGTCACCGATGTCGATCGGTATGAGCAGACCGTCTCGCCTCTTGCCAGAGACCCCGCTGTGCAGGACCTGATGATCAATCGTGTCACCGACGGTCTGGTCGACAAGATCGACGTTCGCAAGATCACCGACACGCTAGCCGACGCTCTGGCCGACCGTGACGCACCCCGCTTTCTCGTCGACGCGGCCAGGGCACTGGACGAAGAGCTCAAAGGCGGCCTGAGGACCGTTGTGCACTACACGGTCGACAGGGTGGTGACGAGCGACGCCTTCGCCAAGGCGTGGGACACCATCCACCGCGGCGCGCACACCGCCGCGATGAACGTGCTCACCGGAGAGGGGGACGGAGCGCTCGTGGTCAAGGGCGACACCATCACACTGAACGTCGGCACCGTGATCGAGGAACTGCAGAAGCAGGTGATCGGTGTGACGCTCGTCGGGGCAGAAGACATTCCCGGGGCCGACAAGTCGATCGTGCTGGTGCGCAACGACCATCTGAGCGAGGCCCGTGATGCAGCCCGCTGGCTCGGCGTCGTCGGCCCGTGGCTGCCCCTGGCGGTAGTGGTGCTCGCCGGGTTGGGCATCTGGGCGGCGCCTTCACGCCGGGTCGCGCTGATGGCCGCCGCCATCGGCACCGGGATCATGATGTGCGGCCTGCTCGTCGCACTCGCTGTCATGCGCCAGATCTTCCTGGATGCGATACCGCCGGCAGCCCAGTCGCAGGACGCCGCGGCAGTCCTCTACGACACCCTGGTGAGGTTCCTCCGACAAGCCATCCTCGTCAGTCTCCTCGTGGCCCTGCTCACCGTGATCGCCTGCTACCTGTACGGACACGGCCGCGGTGCCGCCGCCGTACGCTCGGCAGCGGTCCGAAGCGCCGACACCGCCGGGCGCGCGCTCGCCCGGAAGGGATTGAAGCCTGGCGCCTTCGGACAGTGGCTTCGCACGCATTGGTCCCTGACCACGGGCGTCGTCATCGGGGCCGGAGGTCTCGCCCTCTTCCTGTGGAACTACCCCACGCCCGCCGCCGTGGCCCTGGTGCTCCTGCTCGTCGTGGTCGTCCTGGTCACCCTGGGCATCCTTGCCGCTACGGACAGAGCGGAACCACGCTGACACGCGCGGCCCCGCTGCGATGGACAGTGCTCCGACCGCATGGGTCCGCCGTCGAGTTGACGGCCGGCCATATGGTCAAGGAAGAGCGATGCAGACTCGGAATGTCTGCACCCGTTGCCATGAACTGATTCACTCCGGAATGCGCTACGAGAAGACGGCCCACTCTCTGGCCGTACTCCACATCCCAGGCATCTTCCTCTGCCGTCCCCGGCCCGACGAACTCCGGTAGAGATTCATATACCCCAATTGTTTCGAAACCGGCCGCGAGGGCACACTCGTGGGCGGCTGAAGTGCGAGCGGGCTGGGCCGCGCGCCGCCTTCCCGGTGCACGGCCTTCGAAGTACTCCCGCGGCACATCCACGCGGTCCCACGAGCCGCCCCTCACTTATGGATTCTCCAGGGCGGCCCGCCATCGCAGGTGATGCGTGCGCTGCAGCCACAGCTTTCCGCCCCTGGGCACGGGCGGGCGCCAGGACTCTACGAAGGAACCGACATGAGTGCCAGCGAGAAGGCGAAAGCTCAGATCGAACAAGTTGCTGGGCAAGCCGTGAAAAAGGGAGCCCATGCGATGGGCAAGGAGAAAATCGCCGCCAAAGGCGCCGCCCTGGAAGCCAGGGGGAAAGCCAGGGAGCTGAAGGAGAAGGCCAAGGGCGCCTTCTGAAGACTTGATGCCCCCGAAGCGCAAGAAATTCCCACCCTCGGCTTGCATTGCTGCGGCTCTGCTGTGCGGCCCCGTTGTCGTGGTGCGCGGGGCCGCATGGCGCCAGTCGTGCGCAAACAGGGAAACTCCTGGAAGCAGGTCTAACACCGGCTCTACACAACGGAGGAGGAAGGCATCATGGGCATCATCGCGTGGATTCTCATCGGGCTGCTCGCGGGCCTCATTGCCAAAGCCCTGATGCCGGGCAAGGACCCTGGCGGCATCATCATCACCACGCTCATCGGCATCGCGGGCGGCCTGCTCGGGGGCTGGCTGGGCAAGGTCGTCTTCGGCGTCGACTCCATCGACGGCTTCTTCGATCTCTCCACCTGGATCGCCGCCGTCGTCGGCTCCCTCATCCTCCTCGCCGTCTACCGCCTCCTCACCCGCAAGAGGCAACGCCGCGCCTGACCCGGCGCGTTGGCGGTGCCGCCGTCGTGTACTTGAGGCTGGCCGCGTTCACCCCAGAACTGAGCGGGCTCGCACCCCGCCGGTCTGCTTCCGCGCGGCGCTCCTCGGTCAGGCCCTGCCCTGGACGTCGTCATCTCCGGGGCGGCAGGAGAGGTCCCAGTGGCCCGAGGTCGAGATTGAGGTCCTCCAGCGCGTAGCCGTGCTGGGCGCACAAGTCGGCCAGCCGGTCGTGGAGCGCCAGCAGCGTGGCTCCCAGCTCCTCCTCCTGGTCGTCTGTGAGGTCTCCCGCGTCCACGCGGCGCAACGCCTGGCGCTCGATGAGCTGACGCAGGAGCTCGACCACGGTGAGGACGAGCTTGAGCAGGTCCTCTTCCACCGTGTCGCGGTCGGTGTACATACGGTGAGCAGGACGCGGGGGCGCGTCGCGCGGCGTAGGCGGTTCCTGAATGAGCCGGAACGCTCGCGACATCGAGTCGCCGACGCCCTTGAGGCCGGGATCCGGGGGCGGCGGTGGGTCGCGGCGCCGATCGGGGCGTTCTTCAGTCATCTCGGCCGCCCGTGGCCGGGTGGGTCTCGGAACTGACGGAGACGATGAGAGCGCGCAGCGAGATACGGACGAGATCGATGTCGGCGATGGAGAGAACGATGTCGCCGGTGATGACCACGCCACCGCTGAGCAGCCGGTCGAGGAGATCCACCAGCGCCACTTGGCGCTCGGGCAGCGGTTCTCCGTGCTCCGCGAGAGTCATGAGCCGGGCTCCTCGCCGGTGGCCGGGTGTCGGGGCTCGGCCGGCGGCATGGCGAAGGAGTAGGGCGCCCAGGGCCCGGTCACTTCGACACGAATGCCGTCGAAGGCGCCGACGGCCTCTTCGACGGCGGCCCGGAACTCCTCCGCGTACGCCTCGGGGACGAGGTACGCGTCGTTGAGCACGTTCTCAGCCGGCCCGGTCAGGGCGCCGCTCTGGGCGGGGTGTCGCACGTGGTGCGAGGCGTATCGGGAGGCGACGGCTCCGACGATTCCGGCGGCCTGCTGCGCTTGGCCGTATACGGCTTCCTGGGCGTTGTGCTGAGCCCTGCGGCGCTGGAGATACGCCTTGCCGGGATTGGTGGCCGCGCCGGTGTCGGCGTCTGCGGCAGGTCCCGTGTCGGGCGGGGCTGCGGTGGGCGCGAGGTAGATCTTCACGCCGAATTCGGTGTGGGCGGCGAGCTGGGCGAGCCTTTCGGCGAACGCGTCGTGCTGCTCGGCGAGAGCTTGGACGGCGCGGTCGTCGTCCTGGTAGACGGTGGCCATGCGCAGGGGAAGCACCGTGGTGTGCGTGGAGAGCGCCTGGACGACATCGTGGTGGGCACGGGCGACGTCCTCGAGCCACTCCAAGTCCTCGAAGTGGTTCTTCAGAGCGCTTTCGTTGAAGTCACGCCGAGGTACGTGGCTGGTGGCGAAGGCCAGGGGAGGCGATGGGCCGGGGTCGGCGCCGGGCGGCGCGGTGACGAACAGGACAGGCGATCCGTAGATCCCGCGGAGGCCCGACAGAGCGTCCTGGAGGCCTGTCTCGAGGGGGGCGGCAGCGTAGACGTAGGTGAGGGCGTCGTCGGATGTGGTCATCGCCCGCGCCCCCCTGCGGTCCCACCGCCCGTATCGCTCTCAGGCTCCTCATCGGCTGCGTCTTCTGGGAACTCTGAACCCTCCAGGCGTTCGCTGCGCAGGGCCTCCAGCTCGGCGCGCAGCCGGCGGTTCTCCTGCTCGAGGGGGCTGCCGGTGGCACGTGAGGAGAGGGAGGGGTCGTGCTCCCACCAGTCGATGCCCATCTCCTTCGCCTTGTCCACGGAGGCGACCAAGATCCGGAGTTTGATCGTCAACAGTTCGATGTCGAGAAGGTTGATGCGGATGTCGCCGGCGATGACGATGCCTTTGTCCAGGACTCTCTCCAGGATGTCGGCGAGGCTGGAGGTGCTTTGCCCGTACGGCTCCGGGGCGGCTCGGGACGGGAAGGATCCGAGTCGGCCGGGTAGTGGCTCAGACACGATGAAGGCCTCGCTTCCCCATCAGGGAGATTGCTGGCGGAACTCTGCGATCTCTTCGAGCCGGTCGATCAGCTCGTCCTCCCGGCGGTCGAAGGTGTCCTGGTCGATTTCGCCGCTCAGCAGCTGCCGCTCGAGGTCGGCGAGCTCGCGCCACACCGGGACCGGGTCGTAGTACTCGTCTTCTGCTTTCTCCGCGACCCGCTGGGCGGCCCATACGACGCCCTTCACCGGCGCGATGGGAAGGGTGAACAGGCTTGTGAACAGTCCCATGGCTCGTGTCCTCCTCTCGTTGGGATCCGAGGTCGCCGGTCACTGAACGAAGCTGTACGGGGGCAGCGGGCCGGTGACCCGGAAGTCGACGCCGCCCTCGATCTGTCGAGCGAGGCTGGCCTGCGCCGCCAGGAAGTCCTCTGTCCGGTCATGGGGCACCAG
>NZ_JBFAYB010000033.1:0-77385 GCF_040681075.1 Streptomyces sp. NPDC051907
ACGAGTTGGGCGAGTGGCTCTCGGCCGCGCAGGCCCGGGTGCCGGTCAAGGCCGTCGACCAGCCGCGCGTCGTGCTGTTCGCCGGCGACCACGGGCGCTCCTTCAGCGGGATCAGCGCGTTGTCGGTGATGTGGATGCCCTCCGGGCACACCTCCGTACAGCACTTCGTGATGTTGCAGTACCCCAGGCCGTGCTCGTCCTGGGCCGTCTTCTTGCGGTCCAGGCCGGTCTCCTCCGCCGCGTCCAGCGGGTGCATGTCCAGCTCGGCCACCCGCATGAGGAAGCGCGGGCCTGCGAACGCCGTCTTGTTCTCCTCGTGGTCGCGCACCACATGGCAGGTGTCCTGGCACAGGAAGCACTCGATGCACTTGCGGAACTCCTGCGAGCGGTCCACGTCCATCTGCTGCATCCGGTAGTCGCCCGCCTTCACCCCCGGCGGCGGCACGAAGGAGGGGACCTCCCGCGCCTTCGCGTAGTTGAAGGACACGTCCGTCACCAGGTCCCGCACCACCGGGAAGGCCCGCAGCGGGGTCACCGTGATCGTCTCCTCGCGCGAGAAGACCGACATCCGGGTCATGCACATCAGACGCGGCCGGCCGTTGATCTCCGCGCTGCACGAGCCGCACTTGCCCGCCTTGCAGTTCCAGCGGACCGCGAGGTCGGAGGCCTGGGTGGCCTGGAGGCGGTGGATGATGTCGAGCACGACCTCGCCGTCGTTCACCTCGACGGCGAAGTCCTCCAGCTCCCCGCCCTCCTGGTCGCCCCGCCAGACCCGGAAGGCCGCTTTGTAGCTGCTCACTCGTAGAGCTCCTCTTCGGCCAGGTACTTGACCAGCTCCTCCTTCTCGAAGAGGGCGAGCAGGTCGGGACGGATGGGCTCGGTCGTCGTACGGGTCAGCTCGATCTGGCCGCGCTCCGGGTCGGCGGCCGCCGGGTCCCCGGTCGGGTCGGCCAGCCGGCAGAGCAGATTGACCCGCCGCCACTCGCGCTCCATGGCGGGACAGTCCTCGCGGGTGTGGCCGCCGCGGCTCTCCGTGCGCTCCAGCGCGGCGCGTGCGACGCACTCGCTGACCAGCAGCATGTTCCGCAGGTCCAGCGCCAGGTGCCAGCCGGGGTTGAACTGCCGATGGCCCTCCACCCCGGCCCGCCGCGCCCGGGCCCGCAGCTCGGCGAGCTTGTCCAGGGCGTGCGCCATCTCGCCCTCGCGCCGGATGATGCCGACCAGGTCGTTCATCGCCTGCTGGAGCTCTTGGTGGAGGGTGTACGGATTCTCCGGCTGCGCGCCCTGCTCGGGCCCCTCCGCGCTGAACGGACGCAGCGCCTCCGCCGCGGCCGCGTCGATCTGGGCCTCCTCCACCGGCGGGCGCACGGCGAGCCCCTGGGCGTACTCCGCGGCGTGCTGACCCGCCCGACGGCCGAAGACCAGCAGGTCGGAGAGCGAATTGCCGCCGAGGCGGTTGGAGCCGTGCATACCGCCCGCGACCTCGCCCGCCGCGAAGAGGCCGGGCACGCCGACCGCCGCCGCGGTGTCGGACTCGACGGCGATGCCGCCCATCACGTAGTGGCAGGTGGGGCCGACCTCCATCGCCTCGGCCGTGATGTCGACGTCCGCCAGCTCCTTGAACTGGTGGTACATCGACGGGAGCCGGCGCCGGATGACCTCGGCCGGCATCCGGGTCGAGACGTCGAGGAACACTCCGCCGTGCGGGGAGCCGCGGCCCGCCTTCACCTCGGCGTTGATGGCCCGCGCCACCTCGTCGCGCGGCAGCAGCTCGGGAGGGCGCCGGTTGTTGTCCGGGTCCTCGTACCAGCGGTCGCCCTCCTCCTCCGACTGCGCGTACTTCTCCTTGAACACGTCGGGGACGTAGTCGAACATGAACCGCTTGCCCTCGGAGTTGCGCAGCACTCCGCCGTCGCCGCGCACCGACTCGGTGACCAGGATCCCCTTCACCGACGGCGGCCAGACCATCCCGGTCGGATGGAACTGCACGAACTCCATGTTGAGCAGCGGGGCGCCGGCGAGCAGCGCCAGCGCGTGCCCGTCCCCGGTGTACTCCCAGGAGTTCGAGGTGACCTTGAAGGACTTGCCGATCCCTCCGGTGGACAGCACGACCGAGGGCGCCTCCAGGACGAAGAAGCGGCCGGACTCGCGCTCGTAGCAGAAGGTCCCCGAGACCTTCTCCCCGTCCTTGAGGATGTGCGTGACCGTGCACTCCTGGAAGACCTTGAGCCGGGCCTCGTACTCCCCGAACTCCTCCTTGTCCTCCTGCTGCAGCGAGACGATCTTCTGCTGGAGGGTGCGGATCAGCTCCAGGCCGGTCCGGTCGCCGACGTGGGCGAGGCGGGGGTACTCGTGGCCGCCGAAGTTGCGCTGGGAGATCTTGCCGTCTTTCGTGCGGTCGAAGAGCGCGCCCCAGGTCTCCAGCTCCCAGACCCGGTCGGGGGCCTCGCGGGCGTGCAGCTCGGCCATCCGCCACTGGTTGAGGAACTTCCCGCCCCGCATCGTGTCGCGGAAGTGGACCTGCCAGTTGTCGCCGGCGTTCACATTGCCCATGGAGGCGGCGATGCCGCCCTCGGCCATCACCGTGTGGGCCTTGCCGAACAGGGACTTGCAGATCACCGCCGTACGGGCGCCCCGCTCGCGCGCCTCGATGGCGGCGCGCAGGCCGGCGCCGCCCGCTCCCACGACGACGACGTCCCACTGCTGCCGTTCGAGCTGCGTCATGTCAGGCACCCTCCATCTAGAACAGCCTCGGATCGTCGAAGGCGCCGGACGCGACGAGATACACGTAGAAGTCGGCGAGCGCGACGCTGATCAGCGACGCCCACGCCAGCACCATGTGCCGGTCGTTGAGCCTGCCGACCATGCCCCAGAGGCGGTAGCGCACCGGGTGCTTGGAGAAGTGCCTCAGCCGGCCGCCGACGATGTGCCGGCAGGAGTGGCAGGAGAGGGTGTACGCCCAGATCAGCACGATGTTGATCAGGAAGACGATGGTGCCGAGGCCCATGTGGCCCCAGGCGTACTCCTCGTCGCGGAAGGCGAGCACGGTGTCGTACGTGAGGATTCCGGCGACGGGGAGGGCGGTGTAGAAGAAGTACCGGTGGATGTTCTGCAGGATCAGCGGGAAGCGGGTCTCGCCGGTGTACTTCTTGTGCGGCTCGGCGACCGCGCAGGCCGGGGGAGAGGCCCAGAATCCCCGGTAGTAGGCCTTGCGGTAGTAGTAGCAGGTCAGCCGGAAGCCCAACGGGAAGATCAGGATCAGCAGGGCGGGGGACAGGCCCCACCAGCTGCCGAAGATCTCCCAGTTGGGCCCGCCGCGCATCGGCTCGCAGTTCTCGGCGAGACAGGGCGAGTAGAAGGGCGACACGTACGGCGCCGCGTAGTAGTCGGCGTTGGCGAACGCCCGCCACGTCGAGTAGACGACGAAGGCGAGCAGCCCGCCGGCGGTCAGCGCCGGGGCGAGCCACCAGCGGTCCGTCCGCAGATGGCGGGGGCCGATGGCCGCGCGCGTCGCGCCGTGTACGCCCGTATTGATTTGTGGTGGTTCGGTACCTGTGGCCAACGAAGGCTCCGTATGGAGTGGATTCGGGTATGGCTCCGGTCTGCCTGCCTTCTGCGGGCCGGGCCGTCAGGGGGCGTGCCGGTCGCGGGCGCCCAGTCCCTCGTCGTCCGAGTCCGTCCATAGCGCGTGGTTGTACGGAGCGTCCGGGATGGTCACCAGTTCGGTGCGGCCCGGGGTCTTCTGCTCGGCGCGCGGGGCCGGCCCGGCGGCACGCAGCTGATCGACGGTCTGCTCCAGCTGCGCCACGCGCTGGACGAGCTCGTCCAGGCGCTGCTGCATCGCCGTCAGGTCTTCCTGCTGGGACATGACTTGCCCTCACTTCCGCAGGGTGCGGTGGCATCGCTCATGCGCCTGCGAGTGTCGCGCGTCACATCCCCGCTTGTGAAGGGGACGTACGGGGATTCCCGGTGCATGCGCTGACAGCGCGCCCCTTGTGGTTCCGATCTCACTCCCACCAGTTTCTCCCTTCTTGCGGCGGTATGGCCGATTCTCCGTTGGGCCGCATGGGTGGCCTTGCGCCAAGGCGTCGCCGTGTCGCCGCCACCCTGTGTGCCCTGTCGACTTCAGTGAGTGGGAATCGGTGTGATCATCTCTAAATTCCACAAACCAGGACGAAGAGGTACAAGCCATGTCCCAGGTCGACGCGCTACGCGGGAGGACATGCTCCCGAACGCTCCGCTCCGTCGCGCTGCTCGCCGGCGGAGTGCTCGCGCTGCCCGCCCTGGCGGGCTGCAGCTCCGGCGACGGCGAGAGCGACGCCAAGGCCGCGGCCCAGGACATCGCCCCTGCCGCCCGCGACCGGATCAAGGACGGAGGCACACTGCGCTGGGCGGTCGACGCGATGCCCACCACGCTCAACGCCTTCCAGGCTGACGCGGACGCCACGACGAACCGGATCGCCGGGGCCGTGCTCCCCGCCCTGTTCACCCTGGACGCGCGCGGCCGCCCGCAGCGCAATGCCGACTATCTGGAGTCGGCCGAGATCGTCGACCGCGAGCCGAAGCAGGTCGTGCTCTACAAGCTCAACCAGGAAGCGGTCTGGAGCGACGGCCGGGAGATCGGCGCGTCCGACTTCGTCTCCCAGCAGCGGGCGCTGAGCGGCAAGGACTCCGCGTACTGGACCGCGCGCAACGCGGGCTACGAGCGGATCGAGAAGATCGAGCGCGGCGGCAACGACCTCGAGGTCAAGGTCACCTTCGACAAGCCGTACGCCGACTGGCAGTCCCTGTTCACCCCGCTCTACCCCAAGGAGGTGACCGCGACCCCGACCGCCTTCAACGACAAGGCCCGCAGCGCCCTCAAGACCACGGCGGGCCCCTTCCGGCTGGACAAGGTCGACGCCAAGGCGGGCACGGCCACCCTCGTCCGCAACACCCGCTGGTGGGGAGACCAGGCCAAGCTGGACACCCTGGTGCTGACGGCCGTGCCGCGCGACAAGCGCGCCGCCGCGCTCGCCGCGGGCAAGGTCGACATCGCCGACATCGACCGCAAGACGGCCGACCGCATCTTTCTGGCCACCCGGGACGCAGGCGCGGGCGGCACCCCGCTCGCCCACGGCCCGGCCGCCGACGTCACCCCCGCCGACGCGCTGAAGTCCTGGGCGGCGGCCAACGGCTCCGACGAGGAGAAGGCCGAGGCCGCGCTCAAGGCCCGCGAGGCCGCCGAGAAGGCGGCCGTCGCGTACGCCGCCGAGCAGGAGGGCCTGCGCGGCTACGTCGTACGGAAGTCGCTGGAGCCCGCCTACACCCAGCTCGCGCTGAACGGCGAGTCCGGGCCGCTCGCCGACGACCGGGTCCGCCGGGCCGTGGCCCGCGCGCTGGACCGTCAGGAGATCGCCGACGCCGTGCTCGCCCCGCTGGGGCTGCCCGCGGTCCCGCCCGGCAGCCATCTGGCGCTGGCCGGCCAGCGGGCCTACACCGACAACAGCGGAGCGCTCGGCGAGCAGAGCGCCCAGGAGGCGCAGGCGCTGCTGGCCGACGCGGGCTGGGTGCCCGGCGCGGCGCGCAAGCCGGCCGTCCCGGCCAAGGCGAAGCCCAGCAAGGCCGAGAAAGAACAGCAGAAGAAGAAAGAGGACACCGCGTCCGACGAGGGGATGTACATCGTCGGCGACGACAAGCCCGCCGCGGGCCGCGAGGCCGGCGACACCCGCATCCTCGCGCCCGCGCCGGCCGAGGCCCTGGAGGGCATGGCCGTCCAGCGCAGGGCGGCCTCCGCGTCTGCCTCAGCCTCGGCCTCTGCTTCTGCCTCTACCGGCGAAGCCAGGGGCGGCAAGGACGCCGAGGACGCCGAGGCCCGCACCCAGGCGAAGGAGAAGGGCGGCATGGCCGGCGCGTACGCCCCCCGCGGCACCGCGGCCCCCGCGCCCGCCCCGGCCGCCGGCAAAGGCGGCCCGCTCCGCAAGAACGGCAAGACGCTGACCTTGCGTTTCGTGCTCCCCTCCGGCCCCGGCTCGGAGTCGCTGCACACCGTGGGCGGCAAGATCGCCCATATGCTCGACCAGATCGGCGTGAAGACCGAGATCGCCAAGGTCTCCGACGAGAGCTACTTCAAGGACCACATCGCCTCCGGCGAGTACGACCTGGCGCTCTACTCCTGGCCCGCCACCGCCTACCCGGCCACCGACGCCCGCCCGATCTTCGCCAAGCCGGAGCCCGCCGCCGACGGCTCGCTGCTGGTGGAGCAGAACTACACCCGCGTCGGCACCGACTACATCGACCAGCTCTTCGCCCAGGCGGCCTCCGAGCTGGACGAGGACGAGTCCCGCGACCTGATGCGCAGGGCGGACGCCCGGATCTGGGCGGCAGCCGGGTCCATCCCGCTCTACCAGCGTCCCGAGCTGGTCGCGGCCAAGCCCAGGCTGGCCAACGCGGGCGCCTTCGGCTTCGCGGCGCCCCGCTATCAGGACATCGGGTTCAAGAAGTCGCAAACCGCGAAGGCGGCGAAGAAGTAGCAGGTCGCAACCTCAGAACTGCCTCAAGTTCCTTGCCCGCCGGCGACGCCGGCGGGCAGGATCGGGCCACCCATTGACCTGGCTCCACGCACCATCCCGCGTATCCCCCACACCCTCTGTGGTTCATCTCCCGATCGGCCCGGCAAGCCGCCCGCGCGGCGGCCCCGTACCATGGGACTCAGCCGTGGCGTGTCCGCCCGGCGGGCGGACGAGGCTACGACCGTCAGACGCCTGATCCCACGATCGAGAGAAGCGCCAGTCAGCATGCCCACGCGCCACGACATCCGTAACGTCGCCATCGTCGCCCACGTCGACCACGGCAAGACCACCCTGGTCGACGCCATGCTGAAGCAGGCCGGCGCCTTCGCCGCGCACGCCGCCGAGCACCTCGACGACCGCATGATGGACTCGAACGACCTGGAGCGTGAGAAGGGCATCACGATCCTGGCGAAGAACACCGCCGTCAAGTACCACCCCAAGGACGGCGGGGCCCCGATCACCATCAACATCATCGACACCCCCGGCCACGCCGACTTCGGCGGCGAGGTCGAGCGCGGCCTGTCGATGGTGGACGCGGTCGTCCTCCTCGTCGACGCCTCCGAGGGCCCGCTCCCGCAGACCCGCTTCGTGCTGCGCAAGGCGCTCGCGGCGAAGATGCCCGTCATCCTCTGCATCAACAAGACGGACCGCCCGGACTCCCGGATCGCCGAGGTCGTCGACGAGACGTACGACCTGTTCCTGGACCTGGACGCGACCGAGGAGCAGATCGAGTTCCCGATCGTCTACGCCTGCGCCCGTGACGGCGTCGCCTCGCTGACCAAGCCCGAGGACGGCACCGTCCCGACGGACAGCGACAGCCTGGAGCCGTTCTTCTCCACGATCCTCGACGCCGTCCCGGCCCCCGAGTACGACGAGGCCGCGCCGCTGCAGGCGCACGTCACCAACCTCGACGCCGACAACTTCCTCGGCCGTATCGCGCTGCTCCGCGTCGAGCAGGGCGAGCTGAAGAAGGGGCAGACCGTCGCCTGGATCAAGCGCGACGGCACGATGTCCAACGTCCGCATCACCGAGCTGATGATGACCGAGGCGCTCACCCGCAAGCCGGCCGAGAAGGCGGGCCCGGGCGACATCTGCGCGGTCGCGGGCATCCCCGAGATCATGATCGGCGAGACGCTGGCCGACCCGGAGAACCCGATCGCGCTGCCGCTGATCACGGTCGACGAGCCCGCGATCTCGATGACCATCGGCACCAACACCTCGCCGCTGGTCGGCAAGGGCGGCAAGGGCCACAAGGTCACCGCCCGTCTGGTGAAGGACCGCCTGGACCGCGAGCTGATCGGCAACGTCTCGCTGCGCGTGCTGCCGACCGAGCGCCCCGACGCCTGGGAGGTGCAGGGCCGCGGCGAGCTGGCGCTGGCCATCCTCGTCGAGACCATGCGCCGGGAGGGCTTCGAGCTGACCGTCGGCAAGCCCGAGGTGGTCACCAAGGAGATCAACGGCAAGCTGCACGAGCCGATCGAGCGCATGACGATCGACTCCCCCGAGGAGCACCTCGGCGCGATCACGCAGCTGATGGCGACCCGCAAGGGCCGCATGGAGACGATGACCAACCACGGCTCCGGCTGGATCCGCATGGAGTGGATCGTTCCGTCGCGTGGCCTCATCGGCTTCCGCACGGAGTTCCTGACGCAGACCCGCGGCACCGGCATCGCGCACTCCATCTTCGAGGGCCACGAGCCGTGGTTCGGCGAGCTGCGCACCCGTAACAACGGCTCGCTGGTCGCCGACCGCCCGGGCACGGTGACGCCGTTCGCGATGATCAACCTCCAGGAGCGGGGCGTCATCTTCACGGAGGCCGGCACCGAGGTCTACGAGGGCATGATCATCGGTGAGAACTCGCGCTCCGACGACATGGACGTGAACATCACCAAGGAGAAGAAGCTCACCAACATGCGCGCCGCGTCCGCGGACACCACGGAGAACGTGGTGCCGCCGCGCAAGCTGTCGCTGGAGCAGTCCCTGGAGTTCTGCCGCGACGACGAGTGCATCGAGGTGACCCCGGAGACCGTTCGCATCCGCAAGGTCGTCCTGGACCAGAAGGAGCGCGGCCGCACCGCCTCGCGCGCCAAGCGCAACTGACGCGCCTGACGAGTCCTCAGAGAACGGCCCGGCTCCCCGCGGAAAGCGCGGGGAGCCGGGCCGTTCGTCAATTCCTTTTCCTGGCCCAAGTGTCCGGATATCGACCTCGGCACTCCGGAACATGTATTAACGGTCCGTTTCGAGGGTGTCTGTCTGGACTCGCTTTGTCCGGATTTCGGGCGGCGGAGATCCGTCGATGTTGTCAAAACGAGACCCTTTAAGTGTGGTTTACGGCCCGACCGTACTTAATAGTTGGCTCCATTGAGCTCGGGTCAATGGGTCAGACGCTGTGGGGAGCGCCGACTCACGAGCACACTCGGGGCATGTGAAACGAGCGTCGTCAGGGGTGTCGGCGCGCGCCTTCTTTGCCCTTCTTGTAGTGATAAGTGGACTCATGAGGAGGAACCCATGCGCGGTGCCAAGAGCGCCAAGTGGGTAGCGGGTGCGATCGTCGTCGCCCTGGCAGCGACCGCCTGTGGCGGCGGCAGCGACAAGAGCGATGACATGAACGCTGGCAAGGCGGATCCCAACGGGATCCTGATTGCCCAGCTGAGCGAGCCGCAGAACCCGCTGCAGCCGGCGAACGCCAAGGAGAGCCAGGGCAGTCGCGTGCTGCGCGCGATCTTCTCCGGCCTCGTCGACTACGAGCCGGGCACCGGCAAGCTCGTCTACGTCAACGCCGAGTCGGTCACCCCCAACGAGGACTCGTCGGTCTGGACCGTCAAGCTCAAGCAGGGCTGGAAGTTCCACGACGGCACGCCGGTCACCGCGAAGTCCTACGTGGACTCGTGGAACTGGTCCGCCAACGTCAAGAACAACCAGACCAACTCCAGCTGGTTCCAGGACATCAAGGGCTACGAGGACGTCCACCCCGAGAAGGGTGACCCCAAGGCCACTGAGATGTCCGGTCTGAAGGTCGTCGACGAGAGCACCTTCACCATCTCCCTCACCGGCTCGGTCTCGTACTTCGCGTACAAGCTCGGCTACGACGTCTGGGCGCCGCTGCCCGAGGGCTTCTTCAAGGACCCGAAGGGCTACGGCGAGAAGCCGGTCGGCAACGGTCCCTACAAGTTCGAGACCTGGGACCACAAGAAGGTCATCAAGGTCCGCAAGTTCGATGGCTACACCGGGCCGAACAAGGCCAAGAACGGCGGCATCGACTTCAAGAACTACACCACCGCCGAGGCCGCCTACTCGGCCCTGCGCTCGGACCAGCTCGACTGGATCGAGCAGGTCCCGGTCACCTCGCTGAAGAACTACAAGCAGGACCTCGGCGACCGCGCGATCGACCAGGAGTACTCCGCGGTCCAGTCGATCGTCCCGGCGTTCTACACGGACCAGTTCAAGGACATCAACCCCAAGGTCATCCAGGGTCTGTCCATGGCGATCGACCGTGACACGATCACCAAGACGGTCCTCAACGGCACGCGTACCCCGGCCGACTCCTACGTCGCCCGCGGTGTGCTCGGCTACAAGGCCGGCGCGCTGGGCGACGTCGTGAAGTTCGACCCGGCCAAGGCCAAGGCCCTCATCAAGGAGGGCGGCGGCGTTCCGGGCAACAAGATCTCGATCCAGTTCAACGCCGACCAGCCGCACAAGCCGTGGGTCGACGCGGTCTGCAACTCGATCCGTCAGAGCACGGGCGTCGAGTGCATCGGCGACTCCAAGCCGGACTTCCAGGCCGACCTGAACGCGCGTGACAACAAGCAGGTCAAGTCCATGTACCGCGGTGGCTGGGTGCTCGACTACCCGGTCAACTCGAACTTCATGCGCGACCTGTACGGCACCACGGCCGCCGGTAACACCAGCGGTTACTCCAACAAGGAGTTCGACGAGCTGTCCGACAAGGCCGACAAGGCCAAGACGCTCGACGAGACGGTGAAGATGTACCAGGAGGCGGAGCAGCTCCTGAAGAACAACATGCCGGCCATCCCGCTGTGGTTCTACAAGAACAACTCGGGTCAGTCCAAGAACGTATTCGGCAAGATCGTCTACGGTCAGGACGGCGACCCCCTCTTCACCGACGTCCAGGTGAAGGCCAAGAAGTAAGCATCGGGAACCGAGGCCGGTGTCGCTGCTCCGGGAGGAGCGGCGGCACCGGCCCTCAGGCGTAGGCCCGGGGCTCTCCCCCACACCCCGCGGCGGAGAACACTCTGACTAGGCCATCGCCGACCCCTCACGGCATGGAGGCATGATGGGGCGTTACGTCGCAAGGCGACTGCTCCAGATGATCCCGGTGTTCATCGGGACCACTCTGTTGATTTTCCTCATGGTCCACATCCTTCCCGGCGACCCAATCCGGGCGATGTGGGGAGACAAGGCAGCCGACCCCGCACAGGTCGCGCAGCTGCGCCATGAGTTCGGGCTCGACCAGCCCTTGTGGAAGCAGTACATCGATTACATGCTCGACCTGTTCCAGGGCGACTTCGGCAAGACCTTCGGCGGTCGTCCCGTCAGCGAGGAGATGGCCGGGGCCTTCCCTGTCACGCTTCGGCTGACCGCGGTCGCGCTCATCATCGAGATGATCGTCGGTCTCGGCCTCGGCGCATGGGCCGGTCTGAAGGCCGGCAAGGCGCCCGACAGCGGCGTCCTGATCTTCACCCTGATCGTCATCTCGATCCCGGTGTTCATCCTCGGCTACCTGGCCCGCTTCCTCTTCGCCGACACACTCGGCTGGGTCGCGCCAAACGTCGAAGACTCCATGGACATCAGCCAGTTGTTCCTACCTGGCTTCGTCCTGGCCATGCTCTCCATGGCCTACGTCGCACGGCTGACGCGCACGACCTTCGCCGAGAACCTGCGCGCGGACTACATGCGCACGGCGCTCGCCAAGGGCCTGCCGCGCCGCCGCATCGTCGGCGTCCACCTGCTGCGCAACTCACTGATCCCCGTGGTCACCTTCCTCGGCACCGACATCGGCGGCTTCATCGGCGGCGCCGTCGTCACCGAGGGCATCTTCAACGTCCAGGGCGTCGGCAACCTGCTGTACAAGGCGCTTCAGCAGCGCGAGGGCGCCACCATCGTCGGTGTGGTCACCGTCTTCGTCCTGATCATTCTTGTGATCAACTTGATCGTCGACCTGCTGTACGCGGTCCTGGACCCGAGGATCCGGTATGCCTGACGTGACCAAGGCCACGACCGTCGACGCGAAGGTCGACGCCATCGCGCCCCCGAAGGCCGAAGCGGCCGCCGAGGCGCCGAAGAAGCAGGGCAAGCCCCGCGGACTGTGGGGCGACGCCTGGTACGACCTGCGCCACCGCCCGATGTTCTGGGTCTCGGCGACGCTGCTCGCCCTGCTGATCGTGATCGCGGCCTTCCCCGGCTGGTTCACCAGCGCCGACCCCCGGGCCGGCGATCTGACCAACCACTATCTGACCAAGCCGGAGCTGGGGCACTTCTTCAGCGCCGAGTGGTTCGGATACGACGCCCAGGGGCGCTCGATCTACGCGCGTGTCGTCTACGGCACCCGGGCGTCGATCCTCGTCGGCGTCGGCGTGACCCTGGTGATCACCTTCTTCGGCGGTCTGATGGGTCTGCTCTCCGGCTACTTCGGAGGCTGGCTCGACTCGATCATCTCCCGTATCACCGACATCTTCTTCGGCATCCCCTTCCTGCTCGGCTCGATGGTCGTCCTGAACGCCTTCACCGAGCGCAAGGTGTTCGTCGTGATCCTGGCGCTGGCCTTCCTCGGCTGGACCTCGATCTGTCGAGTGACCCGTTCCTCGGTGATCACGGCGAAGCAGGCGGACTATGTGACGGCGGCCCGCGCCCTCGGCGCAGGCACCAGCCGGATGCTGTTCCGCCATGTCCTGCCGAACGCGCTCGCCCCCACCATCGTCGTCGCCACCATCTCCCTCGGCGGCTTCATCTCGGCCGAGGCCACCCTGTCCTACCTCGGACTCGGTCTCGCCGACCCGACGATCTCCTGGGGCATCGACATCGCGTCCGGCAGCGAAGAGATCCGTAACAACGTTCATGTGCTGCTCTTCCCGGCCGGCATGCTGAGCCTCACGGTCTTCGCGTTCATCATGCTCGGCGACGCGGTCCGCGACGCCCTCGACCCGAAGCTGCGCTGAGGAGGGCGTACGTGACCATCATCGAAGAAACAGCAAGCGTCCCGGCGCCCCGCCACGGTGACTCCGACGGCACTCCGCTGCTCGAAGTCCGCGACCTGCACGTCGAGTTCCACACTCGCGACGGCGTCGCCAAGGCCGTCAACGGCGTCAACTACAGCGTCGACTCCGGCGAGACCCTCGCGGTCCTCGGCGAGTCGGGCTCCGGAAAGTCCGTGACCGCGCAGGCGGTCATGGGCATCCTCGACATGCCGCCCGGCAAGATCCCGCAGGGTCAGATCCTGTACCGCGGGCAGGACATGCTCACCATGAGCTACGAGGAGCGGCGGAAGATCCGCGGCCGGAAGATCGCGATGATCTTCCAGGACGCGCTCTCCTCCCTCAACCCCGTGCTCTCCGTGGGCTACCAGCTCGGCGAGATGTACCGGGTGCACCAGGGCCTGTCCAAGAAGGATGCCAAGGCCAAGGCCATCGAGCTGATGGACAGGGTGAAGATCCCGGCCGCCCAGGCCCGGGTCAACGACTACCCGCACCAGTTCTCCGGCGGTATGCGCCAGCGCATCATGATCGCGATGGCGCTGGCCCTGGAGCCGGACCTGATCATCGCCGACGAGCCCACGACCGCTCTGGACGTGACCGTCCAGGCCCAGGTCATGGACCTGCTCGCCGATCTTCAGCGCGAGTACAACATGGGCCTGATCCTGATCACCCACGACCTCGGCGTCGTCGCCGACGTCGCGGACAAGATCGCGGTCATGTACGCGGGCCGGATCGTGGAGACGGCGCCGGTCGACGAGCTCTACAAGCGACCCGCGCACCCCTACACGCGCGGCCTGCTCGACTCGATCCCGCGCCTGGACCAGAAGGGCCAGGAGCTCTATGCGATCAAGGGCCTGCCGCCCAACCTGCTGAAGATCCCGGCGGGTTGCGCGTTCAACCCGCGCTGTCCCAAGGCGGACGACCTCTGCCGTTCGGAGATTCCGGCCCTCGCGCCGGTGACCGAGCAGGACGGCGCCGAGCTGCCCGGCCGCGGAAGCGCGTGCCACTTCTGGAAGGAGACGATCCATGGCTGAGCTCAAGAAGACTGACGAGCCGACGGACGCCGTGGACGCCACCCCGAACGTCACCGAGGTCGAGACGGTCGACGCGCGCAGCGAGGAAGAGGCCGTCGCCGCTCTGGAGGCGAAGGTCGACCGGGGCGAGCCGATCCTCCAGGTGCGCAACCTGGTCAAGCACTTCCCGCTGACCCAGGGCATCCTCTTCAAGCGGCAGATCGGCGCGGTCAAGGCCGTGGACGGGGTCTCCTTCGACCTCTACCAGGGCGAGACCCTCGGCATCGTCGGCGAGTCCGGCTGTGGCAAGTCCACGGTCGCCAAGCTGCTGATGACGCTGGAGACGGCGACCGCGGGCGAGGTCTTCTTCAAGGGCCAGGACATCACCAAGCTGTCCGGGCGCGCGCTGAAGGCGGTCCGCCGGAACATCCAGATGGTGTTCCAGGACCCGTACACCTCGCTCAATCCGCGTATGACGGTCGGCGACATCATCGGCGAGCCCTTCGACATCCACCCGGAGGTGGCGCCCAAGGGCGACCGCCGCCGCAAGGTGCAGGACCTGCTGGACGTCGTCGGTCTCAACCCGGAGTACATCCACCGGTACCCGCACCAGTTCTCCGGCGGCCAGCGCCAGCGCATCGGCATCGCCCGGGGCCTGGCTCTCAACCCCGAGATCATCATCTGCGACGAGCCGGTCTCCGCGCTCGACGTGTCGGTCCAGGCTCAGGTCATCAACCTGATGGAGAAGCTCCAGGACGAGTTCAACCTCTCCTACCTCTTCATCGCGCACGACCTGTCGATCGTCCGGCACATCTCGGACCGGGTCGGCGTGATGTACCTCGGCAAGATGGCCGAGATCGGCACGGACACACAGATCTACGACCACCCGACGCACCCCTACACCCAGGCGCTGCTGTCGGCGGTCCCGGTGCCCGACCCGGCCGCCCGCGAGGGCCGCGAGCGGATCATCCTCACCGGCGACGTCCCGTCGCCGGCGAACCCGCCGTCCGGCTGCCGCTTCCGCACCCGGTGCTGGAAGGCCGAGGACAAGTGCGCGACCGAGACGCCGCTGCTGGCGATCCCGCAGCGGTTCGTCGGCGCGGACACCCCGGCGGCGCATGAGTCGGCGTGTCACTTCGCCGAGGAGAAGGACGTCGTCCACGCGGCGTAGCCCGTCAGTTCCATACGAAGGACGCCCCGGCCGACAGGCTGGGGCGTCCTTCGTCGTCTGCGCTCGTCCGTACGGGCGTAGAGAATGTGCGCTCTCTTGATGCATGGGGTGATATTTGGGCCTAAGTCGCACCGAGGACTCGGGAGGAACTCCATGCGTTCAGCCACGCACGCCAAGTGGGCCGCATGCGTTGCGGCGGTCGCCCTCGCGGCCTCGGCCTGCGGCGGCGGGAGCGACAGCGGCGGCGGCAGCGGCGCCGACGGGATCGTGAGCTCGTCCTGGGGCGATCCGGCGAACCCGCTGGAGCCGGCCAACACCAACGAGGTGCAGGGCGGCAAGGTCATGGACATGATCTTCCGCGGTCTCAAGCGGTACGACCCCAAGACCGCCGAGGCCAAGGACATGCTCGCCGAGAAGATCGCGACCACCGACGGGATCAGCTTCGCCGTCACGATCAAGGACGGCTGGACCTTCAGCAACGGCGAGAAGGTCACCGCCCAGTCCTTCGTGGACGCCTGGAACTACGGCGCGAACCTGAAGAACAACCAGCGCAACGCGTACTTCTTCGGCTACATCGACGGCTATGAGCAGGTCCACCCGGCCAAGGGCCGGCCCACCGCCGACACCCTGAGCGGCCTCAAGGTCGTCGACGCCCTGAACTTCACGATCAAGCTCAACCAGAAGTTCTCCACCTTCCCCGAGACCCTCGGCTACGCCGCCTTCTCGCCGCTGCCCCAGGCCTTCTTCAGCGACCACGAGGCCTGGCTCGCCAAGCCGATCGGCAACGGCCCCTACGCCGTCGACTCGTACGCCAAGGGCGCGAAGATGGCCCTGCGGAGGTGGGACGGCTACCCCGGTCCTGACAAGGCGCAGAACGGCGGCATCGACCTCAACGTCTACACGGACAACAACACCGCCTACACCGCCCTGACGGCCGGCACCCTCGACCTCGTCGACGACGTGCCCGCCGCACAGCTGCGCAACGTCAAGGCGGACCTCGGGGACCGCTATATCAACACCCCCGCGGGCATCATCCAGACGCTCGCCTTCCCCTTCTACGACAAGGCGTGGGACACGCCCGACGGGGCGAAGGTCCGCACCGGCCTGTCCAGGGCGATCAACCGCCAGCAGATCACCGACACCATCTTCCAGAAGACACGTACGCCCGCGACCGACTGGACCTCGCCCGTCCTCGGCGAGGACGGCGGCTTCAGCACGACGCTGTGCGGCGAGGCCTGCGAATACGACCCCGCCGAGGCGAAGAAGCTGATCGACGAGGGCGGCGGCATCCCCGGCGGCCAGATGAAGCTCACGTACAACGCGGACACCGGCTCGCACAAGGAGTGGGTGGACGCCGTCTGCAACAGCATCAACAACGCGCTCGGCAACGACGGCGCCTGCGTCGGCAACCCGATCGGAACCTTCGCCGACTTCCGCGGCCAGATCACCCAGTCCAAGATGCCCGGGCCCTTTCGGGCCGGCTGGCAGATGGACTACCCGCTGATCCAGAACTTCCTCCAGCCGCTCTACTACACCAACGCCTCGTCCAACGACGGCAAATGGTCCAACGAGCGGTTCGACGACCTGGTCGACCAGGCCAACGCCGAGACCGACCCGGCGAAGGCCGTGGACCTCTTCCAGCAGGCCGAGGAGGTCGTAAGGGACCAGATGGCGGCGATCCCGCTCTGGTACCAGAACGGCAGCGCCGGCTACTCGGAGCGCGTCTCCAACGTGGCGCTGAACCCCTTCAGCCTCCCCGTCTACAACGAGATCAAGGTCGCCTGACGCGGCGGACGGCACCCGGCCCGGCGCGCGCCCCTTGCGCCGGGCCGCACCCATCCCTGGACCGACCGACCGCCCCACCGACCGACTCAACGACCGACTGCCAGACCGACCGACTGACCGATCCCGGAGCCCTGGGAGCCCTTCATGGGACGTTATGTGATCCGGCGTCTGCTGCAGATGATCCCGGTCTTCTTCGGCGCCACGCTGCTGATCTTCCTCATGGTCAACGTGATGGGCGACCCCATCGCCGGACTCTGCGGCGACCGGCAGTGCGACCCGGCGACCGCCGCCCAGCTGCGCAAGGAGTTCGGCCTCGACAGGCCCCTGTGGCAGCAGTACGCGACCTACATGGGCAACGTCTTCACCGGCGACTTCGGCACCGCGTTCAACGGCCAGGAGGTCACCGAGCTGATGGCCGAGGCGTTCCCGGTCACGCTCCGGCTCACCCTCGTCGCCATCTTCTTCGAGATCGTCATCGGCATCACGCTCGGCGTGCTCACCGGTCTGCGCCGCGGCCGTCCCGTCGACACCGGGGTGCTGATGCTCACCCTCGTGGTCATCTCCGTGCCGACCTTCGTCACCGGACTCGTCCTCCAGCTGCTGCTGGGCGTCGAGTGGGGGATCATCCAGCCCGCCGTCTCCGCCGAGGCGCCCCTCGACGAGCTGCTCGTCCCCGGTCTGGTGCTCGCCTCGGTCTCCCTCGCGTACGTCACCCGGCTCACCCGCACCTCCATCGCGGAGAACGCCCGCTCCGACTATGTGCGCACCGCCAAGGCCAAGGGACTCCCCAGACGGCGCGTCGTCAACAAGCACCTGCTGCGCAACTCGCTGATCCCGGTGGTCACCTTCATCGGAACCGATATCGGCGCGCTGATGGGCGGGGCGATCGTCACCGAGCGGATCTTCAACATCCACGGCGTCGGCTACCAGCTCTACCAGGGCATCCTGCGCCAGAACACCCAGACCGTCGTCGGCTTCGTGACCGTGCTCGTGATCGTCTTCCTGCTGGCGAATCTGCTGGTCGACCTCTTGTACGCCGTTCTCGACCCGAGGATCCGCTATGCCTGAGCCCCAGCGCCCGTACGACGACGACCAGGCGATGGCTCCCACCGGCGCCGGCGGCGGGATGGACCTCGCCATGAGCGAGGGAGAGACGCTCGAGAAGACGCCCGGCGGGCCGCTGGGCACCGGGCCCGCCGAGAAGCCCCGCAGCCTGTGGTCCGACGCCTGGCGGGACCTGCGGCGCAACCCCGTCTTCATCGTCTCCGGCCTGATCATCGTCTTCCTCGTCGTCATCTCGATCTGGCCGTCGCTGATCGCCTCGCAGAACCCGCTCTCCTGCGATCTGGCCAAAGCCCAGCAGGGCTCCCAGCCCGGCCACCCGTTCGGCTTCAACGGGCAGGGCTGCGACGTCTACACCCGTACCGTCTACGGCGCGCGGACCTCGGTCACCGTCGGCGTCTGCGCCAGTCTCGGCGTGGCGCTGCTCGGCTCCGCGCTCGGCGGCCTCGCCGGATACTTCGGCGGCGCCTCGGACGCGGTCCTGTCCCGGATCACCGACGTCTTCTTCGGCATCCCCGTCGTCCTCGGCGGCCTGGTGCTGCTCTCCGTGGTCACCAGCACCACGGTGTGGCCCGTCATCGGCTTCATGGTGCTGCTGGGCTGGCCGCAGATCTCCCGTATCGCGCGCGGCTCGGTCATCACCGCCAAGCAGAACGACTACGTCCAGGCGGCGCGGGCGCTCGGCGCCTCCCACTCCCGGCTCCTGCTCCGGCACATCAGCCCCAACGCCGTCGCGCCGGTCATCGTCGTGGCGACCATCGCGCTGGGCACGTACATCTCGCTGGAGGCGACCCTGTCCTACCTCGGCGTCGGGCTGAAGCCGCCGACCGTCTCCTGGGGGATCGACATCTCGTCCGCCTCGCCGTACATCCGCAACGCCCCGCACATGCTGCTCTGGCCGGCCGGGGCGCTGGCCGTCACCGTGCTCGCGTTCATCATGCTTGGCGACGCGGTGCGCGACGCCCTCGACCCCAAGCTGCGCTGAGGAGCCCGCCATGCTGCTCGAAGTGCGCGATCTGCGCGTGGAGTTCCACACCCGCGACGGCGTCGCCAAGGCCGTCAACGGCGTGAACTACTCGGTGGAGGCGGGCGAGACGCTCGCCGTGCTGGGCGAGTCCGGGTCCGGGAAGTCCGTCACCGCGCAGGCGGTCATGGGCATCCTGGACACGCCCCCCGGGAAGATCACCGGCGGCGAGATCCTCTTCCAGGGCAAGGACCTGCTCCGGCTGGGGGAGGAGGAGCGGCGCCAGATCCGCGGGGCCGGGATGGCCATGATCTTCCAGGACGCGCTCTCCTCGCTGAACCCGGTGCTGAGCGTGGGCGACCAGCTCGGCGAGATGTTCGTCGTCCACCAGGGGATGAGACGCAAGGCGGCGCGGGCCAGGGCCGTCGAGCTGATGGAGTGGGTGGGGATCCCCGGAGCGCGGGAGCGGGTGGGGCAGTATCCGCACCAGTTCAGCGGGGGCATGCGCCAGCGGATCATGATCGCGATGGCGCTGGCCCTGGAGCCCGCGCTGATCATCGCGGACGAGCCGACGACCGCGCTGGACGTCACCGTCCAGGCCCAGGTGATGGACCTGCTGGCCAAGCTGCAGAGCGAGCTCGCCATGGGGCTCGTCCTGATCACCCACGACCTGGGCGTCGTGGCGGACGTCGCCGACAAGATCGCGGTGATGTACGCGGGGCGGATCGTCGAGACGGCCCCGGTCCACGACGTCTACAAGGCCCCCGCCCACCCCTACACCAAGGGCCTGCTGGCCTCGATCCCGCGCCTGGACCACAAGGGCCGCGAGCTGTACGCCATCAAGGGCCTGCCGCCGAACCTGACGAGCATCCCGTCCGGCTGCGCGTTCCATCCGCGCTGCCCGCTGGCAAGGGACCGCTGCCGGGCGGAGACGCCGCCGCTGTACGAGGTGTCGCACGAGCGCGGCAGCGCGTGCCACTTCTGGCAGGAGGCCCTCCGTGGCTGAGGCGATCCTCGAGGTCCGCGACCTGGTCAAGCACTATCCGCTGACCCAGGGCATCCTCTTCAAGCGGCAGATCGGCGCGGTCAAGGCGGTGGACGGGGTTGACCTCGATCTGGCGGCGGGCGAGACGCTGGGCATCGTCGGCGAGTCCGGCTGCGGCAAGTCCACGCTCGCCAAGATGCTCGTCCATCTGGAGCGGCCGACGGCGGGGGCGATCCGCTACCGGGGCGAGGACATCGCCAAGCTGTCCGGGCGCGCGCTGAAATCGGTCCGCCGGAACATCCAGATGGTGTTCCAGGACCCGTACACCTCGCTCAACCCGCGGATGACGGTCGGCGACATCATCGGCGAGCCGTACGAGATCCACCCCGAGGTCGCTCCGAAGGGCTCGCGCCGGCAGAAGGTGCAGGACCTGCTGGACGTCGTCGGGCTCAACCCGGAGTACGTCAACCGGTACCCGCACCAGTTCTCCGGCGGCCAGCGCCAGCGCATCGGCATCGCGCGCGGCCTCGCGCTCCAGCCGGAGATCATCGTGGCCGACGAGCCGGTCTCCGCGCTGGACGTCTCGGTCCAGGCGCAGGTGATCAATCTGCTGGACAAGCTCCAGAACGAGTTCAGCCTCAGCTACGTCTTCATCGCCCACGACCTGTCGATCGTCCGGCACATCTCCGACCGGGTGGGGGTGATGTACCTGGGCCGGATCGTGGAGATCGGCACGGACGCGGAGATCTACGACTACCCCACGCATCCGTACACCCAGGCGCTGCTCTCGGCGGTCCCGGTCCCCGACCCGGAGGCGCGGGAGCACCGCGAGCGCATCATCCTCACCGGAGACGTCCCCTCCCCGGCGAAGATCCCCTCGGGCTGCCGCTTCCGCACGAGGTGCTGGAAGGCGCGGGAGCGCTGCGAGCTGGAGGTGCCGCTGCTGGCGGTGCCGGCGGTGCTCCGCCTGGGGGAGGGTCCGGCGAGGCATGCGTCGGCGTGCCACTTCGCGGAGGAGAAGAGGGTGGTGCCCTAGCCGCACCCTCAGCCTCGCGGGCTGCCTGCGCAGGGCATGTTGCTCCCGCCCCGGGGGTACGGCCTGCGGCCGTGTCCTCAATCGCCGGACGGGCTGGGTTTCCCCGGGCGTGGGCGCGCACATTCAGCCTCGTGGGGGTCCCCCCGGACGAAGTCTGGGGGAGTTTGAGGCGCGGGGTCCGGGGCGGAGCCCCAAAATCAGCCTCGCCGGCGTTTGAGGCGCGGGGTTCGGGGCGGAGCCCCGCGGGCGGCCCGCACAGGGCACGTCACCCTCGCTCCAGGGGGCTACGCCCCCGTACGGCCTGCGGCCGTGTCCTCAAGCGCCGGACGGGCTGAAATGGCGCGCCGGTCCTCCGGAAAGTGGCAGGCCGTCAGGTGGCCCTCCTCGTTGCCGGGGAGACGGGTCAGCGGGGGGATCTCCTCCGCGCAGCGGGACTGGGCCTTCCAGCAGCGGGTCCGGAAGCGGCAGCCCGACGGAGGCAGGATCGGCGACGGCACGTCTCCGGTCAGCCGGATCCGCCCATGAGCCGCCCCCGCCCCCTCCGCCCCCTCGCCCAGCCTCGCCTCCGGAACCGCCGAGAGCAGCGCGTGCGTGTACGGATGACGCGGCCGGCGGTAGATCGAGTCCCGGTCTCCCAGCTCCACCACCCTGCCCAGGTACATCACCGCGACCCGCTGCGAGAAGTGCCGTACCACCGCCAGATCGTGGGCGATGAAGAGAAAGGCGATGCCCAGCTCCCGCTGGAGCTCCTGGAGCAGGTTGACGACCTGCGCCTGGATGGAGACGTCCAGCGCCGAGACCGGCTCGTCCGCGACGATCAGCTTGGGCTCCAGCGCCAGCGCCCGCGCGACGCCGATGCGCTGGCGCTGGCCGCCGGAGAATTCATGCGGGAAACGGTTGTAGTGCTCGGGGTTGAGCCCGACGATCTCGAGCAGCTCCCGGGTGCGGGCCTCCCGCCCGCCCGGGGGCCGGATGCCGTTGATCTCCATCGGGCCCGAGACGATCTTGCCGACCGTCTGCCGCGGATTCAGCGAGGAGTACGGATCCTGGAAGATCATCTGGATCTCCGCGCGCACCGGCGCGAGCGCTCTGCGGTCCGCGTGGCTGATGTCCCGCCCCCGGTAGACGATCCTCCCGGCCGTCGGCTCAAGGAGCCGCGTCAGCAGCCGCCCCGTCGTGGACTTTCCGCACCCGGACTCGCCGACGAGCCCGAAGCTCTCGCCTTCGTACAGCGTCAGATCGACGCCGTCGACCGCCTGCACGGCCCCGACCCGCCGCTTGAAGGGGAAGCCGCCCATGATCGGGAAGTGCTTGGTCAGCCCCTCCGCCGTCATCAGCACCCGTCGGCCGTCGCGTGGAGCGGGGACGGTCGCCTCTCGCACCTCGTGCGCCATGTCGTGCCTCCCTATCCCAGCCGCGGCTTGATCTGCTGGGCGAACACGGTCCGCCGCTGCTCGACCGTCAGATGGCAGGCCGCGCCCCGCCCTTCGCCCAGCTCGGGCCGTACGTCCTCGCAGCTCGCGCCCCCGACCAGCGGCGGGAATCCGCACCGCGGATGGAAGGGGCACCCCGACGGCGGCGCGAGCAGACTCGGCGGCGCGCCCGGGATCGGCGTCAGCGGCTCCGAGACGTCCGAGCCGAGCCGCGGCATCGACCCCAGCAGCCCCCAGGTGTACGGATGCTGGGGCGCCCGCAGGATCTCCCGTACCGTGCCCCGCTCCACCGCCCGCCCCGCGTACATCACCAGCAGATCGTCCGCGATGTCGGCGACCACCCCCAGATCGTGGGTGATCATGATGATCGCCGAGCCGAACTCCTGCTGGAGGTCGCGCAGCAGATCGAGGATCTGCGCCTGAACGGTCACGTCCAGCGCGGTCGTCGGCTCGTCCGCGATCAGCAGCGCCGGGTCGCACACCAGCGACATCGCGATCATCGCGCGCTGCCGCATGCCCCCGCTGAACTGGTGCGGATAGTCGTGCGCGCGCAGCTTCGGCTGCGGGATGCCGACCTTGTCCAGCATCTCCACCGCCCGCGCCCACGCCTCGCGCCGGGAGGCGCCGGTGTGCTTGCGGTACGGCTCGGAGATCTGCCGGCCGATCGTGTAGTACGGCGACAGCGCGGTCAGCGAGTCCTGGAAGATCATCGCCGCCTTGTTGCCGCGCAGCCGCTCCAGCCTCCGCTCCCCGGCGCCGGTCATCTCCTGCCCGTCCAGCACGATCTCGCCCCTGGTCTCGGTGAACTTGGGGTCGTGCAGCCCGAGGACGGACAGGCTGGCGACGGACTTCCCGGAGCCGGACTCGCCGACGATGCCGAGGGTCCGGCCGCGCTCCAGATCGAAGGAGATCCCGTCGACCGCCTTGACGACGCCGTCCTCGGTGAAGAAGTGGACGTACAGATCGCGTACGGAGAGAAAGGGGCGGTCGGCCTCGGGCTCCGGCGGGCGACTGCTCTTGGTCACGGTGGTCACGATGCTCAGGACTCCTAGGCCAGCCGCACACGCGGATCGAGCAGGGCGTACACCGCGTCCACGACGATGTTGAAGAAGACGATCGCCGCCGCGCTGATCAGCATCACGCCCATCAGCATCGGCAGATCGGTGAGCTGTACGGACTTCACGGCCAGCTGCCCGAGGCCGTGCAGCGTGAAGGTGTACTCGGTGATCATCGCGCCGCCGAGCAGCGACCCGAGGTCCATGCCGAAGATGGTCAGCACCGGGGCGACCGCGCCCCTCATGGCGTACCGGAAGAAGACCGTCCGGCGTGCGAGCCCCTTGGCGCGGGCGGCACGCACATGCTCCTCCTGGAGCTGCTCGACCATCAACGAGCGTGACAGGCGGCTGTAGTTGGCGATGAAGATCATGGACAGCACCAGCCAGGGCAGCAGCATTCCGCTGAACCAGCGCGCGGGGTTCTCGGTGAACGGCCGGTACTCCGGCTGGTCCATGATGCCGAGGTCGGAGACGAAGAACGCGAGGCAGAGCACGCCGACGAAGTAGATCTGGAGCGAGGAGCCCAGCAGCGAGAGCGAGCTGAAGAACTTGTCCACCCAGGTCCCGCGGCGGGCGGCGGCCAGCAGGCCGATGCCGACGCCGACGGTGAGGAAGACGGCCGCGCCGCCGACGGCCAGCGAGAGCGTGGTGGGCAGCCGGTCCAGGATGGTGCCCCAGACGGGCTCCTGGTTGACGAAGGAGTAGCCGAAGCAGGGCGCGTCGCAGGGCCCGACGGAGAAGTCGCGGCCGGCGAAGATCCCGACCATGAACTGCCAGTACTGCACGGGGATCGGCTTGTCGAGGCCGAGGTTGCTGTTGATGAGCGCGAGGGCCTCGGGATCGCAGTTCTTCCCGCAGGCCAGCCGGGCGGGCTCGGCGGGCAGCGCGAAGAACAGGAAGAAGGTGACCGCGCTGATCACCAGAAGGATGACGAGCGCGCCGAGCGTGCGGCGGACGAGGAATCTCAGCATGGCTTCGCGGGCTTCCGGTGAGAGGGACCGGGGAGGACCAGGGAGGACTGGGGAGTACCGGGGGAGGGCGGCGCCGGGCGCGACCTGGCGGAGACCCCGGGGCCCCGGGGGAGGCGCCCCGTCCGCGCACGGGCGGGGCGCCCCGATGCCCTGGGCCGGCTGGGCCGGTCGCGGACGGCTACTTCACGAAGACGGCGGTCGGGTCCACGGCCCCGTACGGCTCATGGAACTTCACACCGCCGACGCCCGAGCCCCAGAGCGTGAACAGCCGGTTGTAGAAGATCGGCACCTGAGGCACCTCCTCGGTGAGGATCTTCTGGCTGATCTTGATCCACTCCGAGCCGGCCTGGTCGATGTCGCCGATCTTCTCCGCCTTGGCGATGTCCGCGTTGACGGAGGCGGAGTCGAGGTGCGCGTAGTTCGCCGAGTCGTCGTAGACGTTCTTGCCGTCGTACAGCGGCGGCACGACGGTCGAGGCCGACGGCCAGTCGGCGCCCCACGAGGAGCGGTAGGCGTCGAACTGGTTCTTCACCTTGCCGATCTGCGTGTAGTACGTCGTGGAGTCGATCTCCTTCTTCTCCACCTGGAATCCGGCCTTCTCCAGCGCCCGCTCCACGACCACCGCGGAGTTCTGCGCGGGACCGGTGTTGGCGTAGGCGTAGACGATCGTCTTGCCCTCCTGCCCGGCCTCCTTCAGCAGCGCCTTCGCCTTCTCCGGGTTGCCCGCCGGGTACTTCTTCTTCTCGAACGGGTCGAAGGGCTGGTATCCCTTGAGCGTCGGGCCGACCAGACCGCCCGCCACCTCGCCGGCCTTCACTCCGCCGTACTGCTGGAGCACCTGACCCGAGGGCCACGCCCAGGCCAGCGCCTGCCGCACCCGCTTGTCCTTCAGCCGGTCCATGTTGAAGCTGACGACGTCGACGTACGGCTGGGTCTTGGTGAACGACCTGGCCATCGCGTCCTTGTTCTTGAGGACCGTGGAGATCAGCGAGGGGTCGACCGCGTTGGTGAACGTCATCCCGGTCCGGTCGGCGCCCTGCCCGGCGACCAGCCGGCGCGTGGAGTCCACCCACTGGTGGCCGAAAGTGACCGAGAACTTGTCGACGTACTGATGGCGCACGGCGTCGGTCTTCGGGTCCCAGCTGGGATTCCTGACGAACTCGATGCCCTTGTCCGGCTTGAAGTTCTGGATCTTGTACGGGCCTGAGGCCACCGGGGCCTTGTCGTACCTCTCCTGGGTGTCCTTGGCCGCCGGCACCGCCGTGATGTTCGGCATGGCGACCGCGAACGGCACCTCGGCGCGCGGCTGGTCGAAGTGGAAGACGATCGTCTTGTCGTCCGGCGTCTCCAGCACGCTGTCCGGCAGATGCTTGCCCTTGTACGGGCCGTCCGGAAGCGCCTTACGGAAGGTCTGGCCGGGACCCGAGAGCCACTGCTGAAGGTAAGTCGGGCCGCTGACCTGGTACTTCGCATACAGCCGCTCGACGCCGTGCCGCACGTCCCGGGACGTGATCGGCGTGCCGTCCTCGAACTTCAGCCCGTCCTTGAGGGTGTACGTCCAGGTCTTGCCGCCGTCCGTCGACTTGCCCGTGTCGGTGGCGAGGTCGCCCACCAGCGTCACCTTGCCGGTCGCGTCGTCGACCTTGTACGTGGTGAGCGTGCGGTTGAAGAGCGTCTGCATGATCAGCTCGTCGCTGACGTAGATCTGCCCGGGGTCCAGATGCTCGAAGGCGTCGCGCTGGAGCACGGTGACCGTGCCGCCCTTCTTCGCGCCCGGGAGATCGGGGGCGGGACCGGTGGAGTCCTGGGCGGTGCCGATGGAGATGGTCTGCTGCTTGATCTCGGGCTCCTTGGACGGCTTGTCCTTGCCGTCGCCGCCGCCGCTGCTGCAGGCGGAGAGCACGAGAGCGCCGGCGGCGACCGCGATGGCCGGGATCCGCACTCTGCGCGAAAGGGTGGTGGACGTCATGGTCTTCATGCACCTGCCTCATGGGACGGAACACTGAATGACGTGCGACGAGCCGTGCGATGTGCGTTGCGGTGCGCCGTGCTGTGCCGTGCTTTTGTGCCCTGCCCTGCCGTGCGTCAGTGCTTGGTCTTCGGGTCGATGGCGTCCCGGACCGAGTCCCCGAGAAGGTTGAAGGCGACGACGAAGATCACCATGGCGATGCCGGGGAAGAACATGTACGTGATGTCGCCCTCGTAGAACTCCGCGCCCTTGGCGAACATCCGCCCCCAGTCCGGCGTCGGCTCCACGAGCCCCACCCCGAGGAAGGAGAGCCCGGCCTCCAGGGTCACGAAGTTGGGCAGCATCAGCGTGGACTGCACCAGGATCGGCGTCGTCACATTGGGCAGCAGCTCCTTGCGGATGATGCGCCAGGGCGGAGCGCCGGTGACCTTGGCCGCCTCGACGAACTCCCGCTCGCGCAGGCTCAGCACCTGCGACCGCAGCAGCCGGGCGAGCGTCATCCAGCCCAGCAGCCAGAGCACCAGCACCAGCGCCGTGACCCGGAAATAGGTCGGGGTCTCCTTCTGCGGGCTCACGAAGAGCGCGGTGACCACCGGCATGAAGGCGACGAAGAAGAGCTGCTGCGGGAAGGAGAGCAGAAGATCGATGAACCGGCCGAGGAAGTAGTCGGTACGGCCGCCCATATAGCCTGCCGTGACGCCGACGAGGATTCCCGTGAGCGTGGACAGGACGGTCGCGGCCAGACCGATCAGCAGCGACGTCCGGATTCCGTACACCAACTGCATCAGCACGTCGCGGCCCAGCCGCGGTTCGATGCCGAACCAGAATTCGCCGTCGATTCCGCCGTTCGGCTTCATCGGGTAGCTGGTGATCGGGTCGAGTAATTCAGGGCGGTCGAGGCCGTACGTCGTGTACGGATCCTTTCCGTACAGCCAGCCGATCACCGGGGCGAGCGCCGCGACGAGGAAGAAGAAGAGCACGACGTACGCGGCGAGCACGCCGGTGCGGTCGCGTTTGAAACGCCGCCACGCCAGCTGGCCGGGAGACCGGCCGACCAGGCTCCGGTCCTCCGTGGCCGGCGCGACAGGAAGAGCGCCGGCGTCGGCGTCCGGGATCGCCCCGGGGACGCCGGACTCGGCACGGGATGGAATCGTCACGTCTGTTCACGCCCCCGCACATTCATGGCTCACGGTTCATGGCTCGCGTTCATGACGTACGTGCAGCCGTCGCGGACATCGAAGAAATGCCGCGGGGTTGAGCGGACTGTGGCAATGGCGCTCTACGCGAGTCAAGAGTCGGGGAGCGGAAGCCGTGATATCTGCGCGTATCTTGAGCGAAGGTTTTGCAGATCGACGTGACGGCGTGCTTGACAGTCCGTCAGGGCGAGCGACATAGCTCGATAAATGCCCATCAAACTCGTTAACACACAGGCAACTTGACTGTCGCAACTCCGATATACGAACGCGCCACCCTGAACAGCGTACGGCCGTGCGGGTGCCGTAGACCGGCCGGGTCCTCGCCATGGGGCCCCGGCCGGTCGCACCCCCCTCCCCGCAAAGGGCGGCTATGCCCTGAAGGCCCTTGTTCAACGCTGAGCAGCGATGCACCATCGCACTGTGACTCTTACACGGGGGGCCCGGATCACCGGCGCGGTGCTGTGCGCCGTGCTCGCGCTCATCACGGGCGCATGGATCGTCCGGGATCTCACGGTGGCGGACGGTCCGCTCGACCTCTGGCGCTTCTGGACGGGCGCCGGCGTCCGCGGCATGGCCTTGGAGCCGCTGGCGACGACGCTGGTGGACCCACTGCTCCTGGTGGTCTGCGTCGTGACGGCCGTCGTCGTCCTGCGCTCGTCGATCGCGGCGGCGGTGCTGGTCGCCGCGGGAGTGATCACCCTCGCGGTACGGCTGCCGGGACTGTGGGTCCTCAGCTCCTCCTGGATGGACCTCCAGGCCACGGACGACCTGCGCACCCGCGCGCTGTACTGCGCCTTCGCGGCGCTCGGCCTGGGCGTCGGCCTGCTCATCGCCGCGGCGGCGGGCCGCCGGCCGGCGGACGCCGACGAGCCGGCGCCGACGCGGCTGGGCGAGCGGGTGTCCGTGCCGGCGGGGGTGCTGCTCGTCGCGGCGGCGATCGTGCTGACGGCGTGGGAGATCGACGCGGCGCGGCAGTACCGGGGGCGGGTCGAGTACGCCGACCGGTTCACCGGCAGCGAGTCCATCAGGCTCGCCCTGCTGGGGACGCCGCCGGGCTGGCTGATGGCCTCGATCGCGGCCATAGCGGCGACGGCGGGCGTGGGCGCACTGACCCGAACGGTCTCCGCGCGCCCGCTGGGCCTGGTCGCGGGCCTGTTCCTGACGGCCCTGGGCGGAGCGAACGTCCACACGGCAGCCCGCCACGACCTCCTGACACACCTCGGCGACCTGCCGTCGAGGGAGGGCCTCGTGGTCCTCTCCTGGCTGTTCGAACTCGCGGCGGGCGCGACGATCCTGCTCACGCTCTCCCGCGCATCGCCCCCAACCCAAGAGACGCCCCCACCCCCTGTCCCCTGGTCCCCTGGCCCTCCACCCCCTTCAACCCGGCCCCCAGGCTGGTAGGGGGTGTGAGTGCGCGGGTCGCCCCGGCTGGAGGTTCTGTCCTAAATCGCCGGACGGGCTGGATGTGCGGGTCGCCCCGGCTGAAGGCTTCGTCCTCAATCGCCGGACGGGCTGAATAGCTGCCGGGCGGCTGATTTTCAGCCCGTCCGGCGTTTGAGGACCGGGGTCCGGGGCGGAGCCCCGCGGGAGGGCCGAGCCTGTCAGCCCGGTCCGGCGGGGCTGATTTTCAGCCCGTCCGGCGTTTGAGGACCGGGGTCCGGGGCGGAGCCCCGCAGGAGAGCCGAGCCCGTCGGCCCGGCCCAGCAGCGTCGCGCCCCCCTCAGCCCGTTGGGGGTCCCCCCGGACGAAGTCTGGGGGAGATTGAGGACAAGAAGCGGGTAGGGGCGGGGAGGGGCAGACCCCCCCTACCCCTACCCCAACCCCAACGCTTCCCGCACAAACCCCACCTGCACCACCAGCAACCTCTCCGCCACATCCTCCTGCCGCGTCATATGCGTCACCCCGCTCAGCGGCAGCACCTCGTGCCGCCTGCCCGCCGCCAGCAGCGCCGACGAGAGGCGCAGCGTGTGCGCCATCACCACGTTGTCGTCCGCCAGGCCGTGGATGATCATCAGGGGGCGGGCCGGCTCCTGCGCCCCCGACAGGCCCTCGTCGGTGACCAGGGAGTTCGTCGCGTAGACGTCCGGCTGCTTCGACGGATCGCCCAGATAGCGCTCGGTGTAGTGGGTGTCGTACAGCCGCCAGTCCGTCACCGGCGCCCCGGCCACCGCCGCGTGGAAGACGTCGGGCCGCCGCAGCACCGCGAGGGCGGCGAGGTAGCCGCCGTAGGACCAGCCGCGGATCGCGACCCGGTCCAGGTCCAGCGGGAAGGACGTCGCCAGGGCGTGCAGCGCCTCGATCTGGTCGTCGAGGGTGAGCGGGAAGTCGTCCTTGATCGCCTTCTCCCACGCGGGAGAGCGGCCCGGCGCGCCCCGCCCGTCCGCCACGATCACCGCGAAGCCCTGGTCCGCGAACCACTGCGAGGTGAGGTGCGCGTTCTGCGCGGCGAGCACCCGCTGGCCGTGCGGCCCTCCATAGGGGTCCAGAAGGACCGGAAGCAGCCCATCCGACTTCTTGTACTCCGTGGGCAGCAGCACCGCGCACGGAATCCGGTGCGCCCCCGCCTCGCACAGCCGCACCTTCGCGCTCAGCACCGGCTGCTCCGCGTGCGAGGCGACCATCGCGATCTGCTTCCCCTCCCGCAGGACCTGCACGGACGCCCCGCTCGCCTCCGTACGCGAGGACGCCAGCACCGTCACCCCGCCGGACCGCACCGCCGAGTGGACCCCCGGACCCTCCGAGACCCGCTCGACCCCCAACTCGTTGACCCGGTACACATGGACTTCGCCGACCTCGGGGTCCGCCGCCGTCTCGCCCGCCGTCGCCGAGATCAGGACGTCGCTCTCGCCGATGTCCAGCACCGCGCGCGGATGCAACTGCGCCCCGGTCAGCGTCCGGTCGCCGACCGCCAGCACCCGCGCGCCGCCCTCGTCCGTGATCCGTACCAGCCGCCCGTCCGGCGCCCAGGCGGGCGCCCCGGGGAACAGATCCAGCCACACCGGGTCCTCGTCGACGTGCACGGTCCTCGTCGCGCCCGACGCCGTGTCCACGGCCAGGAACAGCTGGGTGCGCTGGTCCCGCGCCTGCACCAGCAGCAGCGGAGCGCCCGCGGCCGACCAGTGCACCCGCGCCAGATACGGGTAGCGCGCCCGGTCCCAGGTCACCTCCGTGCGCTCGCCGTCCAGCGTGTAGAGGAACAGCCGCACCTCGGCGTCGGGCGTCCCGGCCGCCGGATAGGCGATCTGCTGAGGCTCCTGCCCCGGATGCGCCGGATCGGCGATCCACCAGCGCCGTACGTCCCGTTCGTCCACGCGGGCCACCAGCAGCCGGTCCGACTCGGGCGCCCACCAGAAGCCGCGCGAGCGGTCCATCTCCTCGGCCGCGATGAACTCCGCGAGCCCATAGGTCGTGTGCTCGTCCTCGGGCTCGGCCAGCGCCCTGTCCCCCTCGCCCTCCGCGCCCGTCACCCGCAGCGCGCCCTGCGCCGTGTACGCGATGTGCCGCCCGTCGGGGGAGGGCCGCGGGTCGATCACCGGCCCCGGCGTCGGCAGCTCGCGCGCGGTCCCGGCCCGCAGCTCGGCCGTGAACAGCCGTCCCGACAGTGCGAAAGCAGCCAATTCCACGGTCTGGTCCACCGCGTAGCCGACGATCCCCGCCGACCCCTCGCGGCTGCGCTCGCGCCTGGCCCGCTCCTGGGCCGACAGCTCCTCGTCCGCACCGCCGAGCAGCGCCTGCGGATCCGCCGCGAGCCGCTCGGCCGGCCGACCCCCCTCCGGATCCAGATCGAGCACCCATAGCCGTCCGGTCCGGTCCGTCCCGGACGTGGAGCGGATGAACACCACCCGACCGCCGTCCGGCGACACCGTGAAGGCCCGGGGCGCCCCGAGCGTGAAGCGCTGGGTCCTGGCGTACTGACGTGGGAAGGAGAGCTGCCTCGTGGTCATGCGACCGAACCTAGCGTTCGTGCGCCCCCATGTGCTGCTGTGCACCGATCGATGCGTTGGCACGGATAGTTATGATCCGTAGCGCAAGGTGGGTATGAATCCCCTGGCACATGCGACCTGCCCGTTCCGGACCGAGTATCTGTGGAGGTGAACCGCCGTGGCACTCTCGATTTCGGCGGTGGTGCTGCTGGCGATCGTCGTCTTCCTGCTGGTCCGGAAATCCGGGCTGAAGGGCGGGCATGCGGCGGTCTGCGTGTTGCTCGGGTTCTATCTGGCCAGCTCGTCCGTCGCGCCGACCATCACCGAGCTGACGACCAACGTGGCAGGCATGATCGGCGGCATCAAGTTCTAGCGCGGCGGGCCAGGCCGCGCGGCGCGTCCCGCCTCGTAGGCTGTCCCGTATGAAGGATCTGCCCGCCCGCCGTCTGCTGCTGGTGCACGCGCACCCGGACGACGAGTCGATCAACAACGGCGCGACCATGGCGCACTATGCCGCCGCCGGCGCCCAGGTCACCCTGGTGACCTGCACCCTCGGCGAGGAGGGCGAGGTCATCCCGTCCGACCTCGCTCATCTCGCGCCCGACCGGGAGGACCGCCTCGGCCCCCACCGGATCGGCGAACTGGCCGCCGCGATGAAGGAGCTCGGCGTCGAGGACCACCGGTTCCTCGGCGGGCCGGGCCGCTTCCGCGACTCCGGGATGATGGGCGTGGCGCAGAACCACCGCACGGGCGCGTTCTGGAACGCCGACGTGGACGACGCCGCCGCGCATCTGGTCGAGGTGATCCGCGAGGTGCGGCCCCAGGTGCTGGTGACGTACGACCCGCACGGCGGCTATGGGCACCCGGACCACATCCAGGCGCACCGGGTCGCGATGCGCGCGGCCGAGCTGGCCGCCGACCCCGGCTTCAGGGGCGACCTCGGCGAGCCGCACGCCGTCTCCAAGATCTACTGGAACCGCGTGCCGCGCTCCGTCGCCGAGGAGGGCTTCGCACGGCTGCACGATGCGGGCGGCGCGGACTTCCCGGGCATCGCGTCGATCGACGACATTCCAGGCGTGGTGGACGACTCCGAGATCACCGCGGAGATCGACGGCACGCCGTACGCCGAGCGGAAAGCCGCCGCAATGCGCGCCCATGCCACCCAAATCGCCGTGGACGGACCCTTCTTCGCACTCTCCAACGATCTGGGACAGCCGATCTTCGCCATGGAGTACTACCAGTTGGTCCAGGGAGAGTCCGCGGCGCCGGCGGGCGCACGCGAGCACGACCTCTTCGCGGGGGTGGCGGAGCAGTGAGCGGCGGCAGCGGACACGACGCGCCCGGGGCGTGGCTGGCCCAGTCGCCCAAGCCCGGCCGGATCGCCGCGTACCTCGGCCTCGCCGTCCTCGGTGCGGTCGTCGGCGTCGCGGGCTCGCTGGTCCAAGGGGCGTGGATGCCTGCCGGGTTGCTGCTCGCGCTGCTCGGCGCGGCAGGGCTGTTCTATGGCGCGCGGCGCGCTATGGGCACCCAGCTCGGCGTGGTCGTGCCGGCCGTCGGCTGGCTGACGGCGGTCGTGCTGCTGAGCATCGGCCGGCCCGAGGGCGACGGGCTGTTCTCCGCGGGGCTCGGCCCGCTCGTGTTCATCCTCGGAGGAATGGCCGTCGCTGTGATGTGTGCCACCATGACCGGGCCGACGCAACCGGGTTCGGGGCCCAGCCGACTTGGCAAGTGAGGGGCCTGCGGGACCCCCGGCACGCGGCCGGACCTGCGGACCCCTATGGTGGGTCGCTCCAAGGGGTGGGAAGCCGCTGAACTGACCATGCCCGTACGGTCGGCGGAATGTCGCTTTCCACAGTCCAGGGTGTGTGTTGGCGGCGTTCAGTATGGTGGTGCGCGCCGCCGAGCCGCCCACAGCAGTAGCAATCCAGTAAGAAACGGGCGGCGAGGCCAACCGGGAGAACCTGCTTTGAGTCGTGAAACTGACAGTTCGTCCTCCGGCCCCCAGGGGCGCGGTGGAGCTGCGTACCCCTCGGGGACACCGCCGTACGGATCCCGCCAGTATCCGTCGCTGCATCCCACGCAGGACGCTCCGGACGAGGGCGCGGGCGCCGCTCCCGAGCCGCAGCCGGATGAGCCGAAGACCGAGACCACGCTGACGACGCGTATCCGGATCAACATTCCGGGCTCGCGGCCGATTCCGCCGGTCGTGATGCGTACGCCGATGAGCGACGTGGACGCCAAGGCGGCCAAGTCCGGCAAGTCCGGAGTCTCCTCGTCGTCGCCTTCGTCGGCTTCGACCGCGTCGTCCGCATCCTCCTCGGGCTCCGTCCCGGGCGCACGCCCGGGCGACGGCGAGAGCGAGCGCACCGGCGGGACGCCCTGGCCCGAGTCGCCGCAGACGACTCAGGAGACGCCGATCCCGTCCGCCGAGCCGGCGGGCGAGGACAAGGCGCCGACGAGCGACTGGTTCGCGCCGCGCAAGTCGCCGGCTCCCGGCCCCGACGCGAGCGGCTCCGGTCCTGCTCCTGGTTCTGGTCCTGCTTCCGGTTCCGGCTCCGTGCCCGGCGGCACGAACGGCGCGGGCCTCGCCGCCCTCGCCGGCCAGCCGTCCGCGCCCTCTGGCCCCTCCGGTCCGTCCGCGCCTGGGCGGCCCGCCGCGGCCGAGCGACCGGGCGCCGGGCTGCCGTACTTCTCGGACGGCGGCACGTCCGCCGAGCCGGGCGCGCCCGCCGGCCCCGCCGGAAACGGCTTCGCCCCCGCGACTTCCGCCGGCCCCGCCGGAAACGGCTTCGCGCCCGGACGCAACACGCCTCCGTTCGGCGTGCGTCCCCCCGGAGCGTCCGACCGGCCTGCCGGGCCCACGGCCGGCCCGTCCACCGGCAGCATGCCCATCGTCCCCCGCCCCGGCGGCTCGGGCCCGCAGAACCCCGGCGCAGCCCCCGGCGGCCCCGTCGGCGCACCCCGGATGTCCGACGACACCGCGATCCTGACCCCGCAGCAGCCCGCGCCCGACGGCGGCGGCCATGTCTCGGGCGACACGCTCACCAGCGGCATCCCGGTCGTCTCGCCGGAGCACCACCGCTCCCCGTTCCCGCCGCAGGGCGGCCCGGGGACGGGCCCTGGGACCGGCTCGAATCCGCTCGCGCCCCGGATCCCGTCGCCGTACGAGCCCGAGGACTTCTCCGCGCCGGAGTTCGCCGGCGGTCCCGGCGCGGCCGGCGGCCCGGTCGTGCCCGTCCCGGATCCCGCTGAGACCACGCCCGCGTCCCGGCCCGCGCCGCCCGCCAAGAAGGGCCGCTCCAAGCTGGTCCTCGTCGGCGTGGGCGTGTTCGTCCTGGTCGGGCTCGCGTACGGCGCGGGGCTGCTGCTCAACCACTCCGACGTGCCGAAGAGCACCACGGTCCTCGGCGTCGACATCGGCGGCGGCACCAAGGACGAGGCGGTCAACAAGCTCGACCGCGCCCTCGGCAAGCGCGCGGCCGCCCCGCTCCAGCTCTCCGTCGGCGGCAAGAAGACGCAGCTCGCCCCGGACAAGGCCGGTCTGACTCTGGACAGCCAGGCCACGGTCCGCGCCGCCGCGGGCAACGACTACAACCCCGTCTCGGTGATCGGCTCCCTCTTCGGCGGCGAGCGCGTCGCCGAGCCGGTGATCGTCGTCGACGAGGAGAAGCTCGGCGTCGCCCTCACCGACCTGGCGGGCGTCTCGGGCTCGGCGACCGAGGGCACGATCAACTTCGTGCCCGGCAAGGCCGTCGGGGCGCCCGGCAAGGCGGGCCAGACGCTGGACGTCGGCCGTTCGATGATCTCGGTCAAGGACGCGTACCGCGCCCAGGTCGAGACCGGCAAGCCGAACGTCGTCGAACTGCCCGTCGCCACCCGCCAGCCGACCATCACCCAGGCCGAGATCGACCAGGCGATGAAGTCGTTCGCGGAGCCCGCGATGTCCGGCCTGATCACGATCAAGGCGGGCGGCAAGCAGATCCAGTTCGGCCCCGCGAAGTCGCTGCCGAAGATCCTCTCCATGAAGCCCATCGACGGCAAGCTGGTCGAGGTCTACGACAAGCAGGCGATCGAGGAGCTCCTGGCGGGCGTCTTCGACGGCATCATGATCACCAAGGGCGACGGCAAGCAGCACGAGGTCACCGCCGACGACGTGGCCCAGGCGATGGGCCCGGCCCTGCGCGGCAAGACCCCAGCGGAACGCACGGCGATCATCGCGCTGAACCCGAGCTGATCGGGGTCCTCGCTTCCTGTCGGAGCTTCCGCCGGTCCAGGCGGAGGCTCCGACAGCCGTGGCTGCGCGTATGCGGCGCGGACCATCGCGAGGTCGATGACTTTGGGTCTCCACGCGAGAACCCGCTGCCATTGCGCAGCCACGACGTCCCCAGCAAGGACGATCCCCTCAACGTGGGAGCCCCCACCTCCCGTCACAGGTCCCGCGCCGTCCCCTCGATGGCGGGCCCGCAGTCCTCGGGGAGGCTCTCGACGACGAGTGCAAACGCCTCCTCGAGGGTGTCGACATGACCGAGGCTGCCGACACCGAGCGGGCCCCTGACCCAGAATTGACCGTTCTTCCCCTGGGGATACACGGAGCCCCCGACAGGAGTGGAATTTGGTCGCTGTGCGAAGAACATGACGCCGTGGCTCACTCCGGGAAAGAGCCTCCGAAGGTATGGCTGCGCGTACGCGGCACGGACCACGGCGGGGTCGACCACGTCGTCTCCGTCCTCGATGAGGCGGCGCCATTGAGCGGCCACGATGTCTGCGACCGACGTGATGCTCTCGCTGTCGCTCACAGGTCCTCCGTCGTGCCGATGATCGCCGGGCCGCAGTCGGCGGGAAGGTTGGCGGCGAACACACCGCCTACGTTCTCAGTCACGTGATGTCGTCACCTCGTCAGTCCGATCCCGCGAAGTCGCCGCCGAAGATGCGTCCATGACGCCACGTCACCGTACCTGCCGGCCCTACTTCCAGGGGACCGTGAGCCAGGGGCTCTCCGCGTCGCTCGTGAGGATGCGGTGGGCGTCCAGCACCTCGGTGTACCACTCGCCGAAGCCCTCCTCGTCGAAGTGGAGGCAGCGGCCCAGGACGAAGGCCGTCGAGAACTCCTCCCACGAGTCGTACTCGGCCTGTGCGGCCTGTGCGGCGCGTATCAGCGCGTCCTCGGCCTCGGCGAGGTCGCAGTAGCGGGCGCCCAGTCCCCAGCGCGCCATGCTCGCGGCGCGGCCGTAGTCCCAGGCGAGAACGGTCCGTACGTACCCGTCGGCAGGCAGCAGCCCGTCGGCCCTGAAGCGCGCCTCGTACCGCAGGATCCGCCCGACGAGCTGCTGCATCGCCTCGATCCCGCCGGGGACGCCGCTGTCGCCGGTCTCCTGCTCGCGGCGGAGCATGGCCCGTTCGACGAGCGCTCGCCACAGGGTGACGTCGACGGGTGCGCCGTACTCGTCCACCAGGATCTGGCGCAGCTCCAGCACGAAGTCCCAGAACGGGCTGATCACACCGCCGTTCAGCAGCCGCTCCTGGCTGCCCTGCCAGTCCTCCCGGTCCGTCACGCCCCACCATGTGTCCAGGCGGTGCCGCTCCTGGGCGTAGCCCTGGCCGTGATGGGTCGGCAGCGCGTTCCACAACTCCCCGTTGCGCACGTTCAGATGCGCCGCGCAGCCCAGCCCCCGCACCACGGCCTCCTCGGTCGGACCGCCCACGCGCAGCGTGCGCAGGTTGCCCGCCTCGGTGTTGGCGGTCCGGGCGTCGTGCTCGCGCCACAGCGCGCGCTCCGAAGGAGTGCCCGGCAGGAACATCTCGCTCGGCGTACCCGGGTTGACGGCGAGCCAGGCGGTGTCGTCGTGCCACACCTCGGCTGTCCACCCCAGGCTGACGGAGAAGTAGACCGTGTCCGCCGCCGGCACGGGCAGCTCGCCCTCCGTCAAGAACGCGTAGCACTCGCGCCCGGTCCGCCCGTCCACGTACGGAGTCCGTATGACGGTCTCCGGATCGTCGTCGGCGTCGTCGCGCGCCATGGCATGGAACAGCTGCGTCCCGGCCAGCACATCGAGATACGTCTCCCGGTCCCCCCGCACCTTCGCCGCGTACAGCTGTTTCTCCACGTCGGTCGGCGCCTGCCATGCACTGGTGGTCATGGCACCGAACCCTACAAACTCAGTTCAGCATCGCCCGCGCCGCCCGCGCCCTGCCGCGGATCGCGGCCGCCGTCGTCGGCTCGACCGCCGCCACCACGTCCGCGTACGCGTCCAACTCCGCCGCCCCGGCCAGGAACTCGCCGCGCTCGACCAGCAGTTGGGCGCGCTCATAGCGCAGGCGGGCGGGGTGGGAGGGCAGCAGGAGGGAGAGCTCGACGGCCCATAGGGCCACGTCCGTGCGCTCCGGGCGGGCCGCGGCCCAGGCGCGGATGTTGTTCAGGATGCGGACCATGATCTCCAGCGGATCGGCGGGCGTCAGCATCGACGGGTCGAGCGGCGCGCCCGTCGCGCCCGCCACCAGGAGCTCCGTGTCCGCGCCGGTGAGGAGGCGGCCGCCCGCGAAGGGGTCGGCGAGGATCTGCTCGTGCGGGGCGCCGAAGCCGACGACGAAGTGGCCGGGGAGCGCCACTCCGTACACCGGCGCGCCCGCCCGGCGCGCGACCTCGATCCAGACCACCGAGAGCAGGATCGGCAGTCCGCGGCGGCGGCGCAGGACCTCGTGCAGCAGAGAGGACTCCAGGCGCTGGTAGTCGGCGGGGGAGCCCCTGAAGTCGCACTGGCCGCCGAGGAGCGCCGCCAGCGCCGACGCCCAGGCCGGCGGGGTGGCCAGGCCGAAGGGGAGCAGCCCGGCCAGCCGGTCCAGCTCGATCTGGGCCTCGTCCTCGCCGCCCTCGCCCAGCGCGGGATCCGCCTCCGCGCCGACCAGCAGGCACAGCAGCGCGAGGTCCGGCCGCTCAGAGCGGACCTCCTCGGCGAACCGGCGCCGCCGCTCGGCGGCGCCGCCGTCGCCCGAACGGTCGCCGGAACGACCGCCGGGCAGGTCACCGGACCAGTCGCCGGACCAGTCGGGGGACTCGTCGGGGGATTCGTGCATACGCGACTCGTACCCGCCTAGGCAGATCGGAAGTGGTGGTAGCGGTGGTGGACCGTGAAGCCCATTCCCTCGTACAGCGCACGCGCCCCTTCATTGTCCGACTCCACCTGGAGCCACGCCGCCGAAGCGCCCTCTTCCAGTGCCCGCCGGGCCAGAGCCGTCATCACCGCGGTCGCCAGACCCAGCCGGCGCGCCTCGGGGGCCACCTCCACCGCCATGAAGCCCGCCCAGCGGCCGTCGACCACGCACCGCCCGATCGCCGCCGGGGCGTCGCCCGGCCCGCCCTGACCGGGTACGGCGGCGAACCAGACCGAGGGACCGCTCTCCAGCACCCGCAGCACATGGGGGCCGGGCGACACGGAGCGCTGGTAGCGCCGCAGCCACGCCTCGTCCACGGAGCGTGCCAGGCGTACGGCGGAGACGTCCGCGTCCAGGTCGCCGACCGGGGCGAGCCCGCCGGTCCGCACCTCCGCCGAGACCTCGCGCAGCCAGCCGCGCGCCTCGAGCTGCGCGCAGAGCTCCTCCTGCGTCCCCGCCGCCCCGGTCGAGGTCTGTATATAGGGGGGCAGCGACCGCCGCCCGTACCACTCGCGCACCCGCTCCAGCGCGTCGTCGAGCGGCAGCCCAGGGTCGCCGAGCGGCAGCACCGAGTTGGCGCGCCGGGTGAACCCGGAGGACGCCCGCAGCTCCCACTCGCCGAGCCGCTCGCTCTCCACCGGCTGCCAGGACCGCGCGATCACCCGCGCCAGCTCCGCGAAGTCCGCCGCCGGTCCCCGCCGCCGGGCCGGCGCGGAGGGGACGACCTTGCCCGCGACCAGGGACGATTCCGGGATGCGGACACTGTCTCCGCTACGGCGTGTGATCAGCAGCACACCCTCGTACCAGGATGTGAGAACACCAACCGTGTCGGTGAACTTCTCGGTCCCCGCTCCAGGGCCGGTCAAGCACCGCACCGACACCCGTTTGCCCACGTCAGCAGGTGTAATACGGACCTCGAGCCGTCCGCCCGCAGTGAATTCCACAGCTCTGTCAGCCCCTCCTGTTCGGATCGTCCCCAAGAACGGAGATACTAGGGGCGGGCATCGACGACGCCGCGCTCCCGCGCAATGCCAGCCCTACCGAGGAGGAACGACAGCGTGACCTACGTCATCGCGCAGCCTTGTGTCGACGTCAAGGACAAGGCGTGCATCGAGGAGTGCCCCGTCGACTGCATCTACGAGGGCTCCCGGTCCTTGTACATCCACCCGGACGAATGCGTCGACTGCGGGGCATGTGAGCCGGTCTGCCCGGTCGAGGCCATCTTCTACGAGGACGACACTCCCGAGGAGTGGAAGGACTACTACAAGGCGAACGTCGAGTTCTTCGACGAGCTCGGCTCGCCCGGTGGCGCCTCGAAGCTGGGCCTGATCGAGCGGGACCACCCCTTCATCTCCGCCCTGCCGCCGCAGAACCAGTAGTCAGAGCCAATAGGCAGAACGCGTAGGCAGAGCCGGCAGGCAGTCAGTAGCCATACGCGGCCTGCAGTGCGCCGCTCCCGGTCCCGTACGGTTCGTCGTCCGTACGGGGCCGAGGCGTTTGCCCTCCCGGCCGCACGAGCGCGTACGCCTCACGAGCCAGCGCACGAGCACACGCACACGTCACGAGCACACGCACACGTCACGAGCACGAGTCACGAGAACGAGAAAGAGAAGCCTGTGTCCGCAGTCTCTTCACGCCTCCCCGTCTTTCCCTGGGACAAGCTCGAGCCGTACAAGGCGACGGCCGCCGCCCACCCCGACGGCATCGTGGACCTCTCCGTCGGCACGCCCGTCGACCCGGTCCCCGAGCTGATCCAGAAGGCCCTCGTCGACGCGGCCGACTCGCCCGGCTATCCGACGGTGTGGGGCACGGCCGATCTGCGGGACGCGCTCGCGGGCTGGGTCGAGCGCCGGCTCGGCGCGGTCGACGTCGCGCACACCAACGTCCTGCCCGTCGTCGGCTCCAAGGAGCTCGTCGCCTGGCTGCCCACCCAGCTCGGCCTCGGCCCGGGCGACAAGGTGGCCTACCCGCGGCTGGCCTACCCGACGTACGAGGTGGGCGCGCGCCTGTGCGGCGCCGAGCCGGTGGTCTACGACGACCCGACCGAGCTCGACCCCGCCGGCCTCAAGCTGCTCTGGCTCAACTCGCCCTCCAACCCGACCGGCCGGGTGATCCCCAAGGACGAGCTGATCCGCATCGTCGCCTGGGCGCGCGAGCACGGCGTGCTCGTCTTCAGCGACGAGTGCTACCTCGAGCTGGGCTGGGAGGCCGAGCCCGTCTCCGTCCTGCACCCGGACGTCTGCGGCGGCGTCTACGAGGGGATCGTCGCCGTCCACTCGCTCTCCAAGCGCTCCAACCTGGCCGGCTACCGCGCCGCCTTCATCGCGGGCGACGCGGCCGTGCTCGGCGAGCTGCTCCAGATCCGCAAGCACGGCGGCATGATGACCCCCGCCCCGGTGCAGGCGGCGACCGTCGCGGCCCTCGGCGACGACGTGCACGTCGCGGAGCAGCGGGCGCGGTACGCCGCCCGGCGCGCCGCTCTGCGCACGGCGCTGGAGGCGCACGGCTTCCGCATCGAGCACAGCGAGGCGAGCCTTTACCTGTGGGCGACGCGGGACGAGCCGTGCTGGGAGACGGTCGCCTACCTGGCGCAGCTGGGCATCCTGGTCGCGCCCGGCGACTTCTACGGAACGGCCGGCGAGCAGTTCGTGCGCGTGGCGTTCACGGCGACCGACGAGCGCGTCGAGGCGGCGGTCAAGCGGCTCGGCGCCTGAGCGGCTACGGACGCGCCCGCACGGTCTGCCGACGTCCGTCCGTACCTCCGTACGCACGAAGGGGCCCCGGGAGCATGTGCTCCGGGGCCCCTTCGGCTCGCGCGGGGACTGGCTCCGCGGGCTGAGGGCTAGAGGGGCGCGTCCACCGGCAGGCCGCCTTCGGTGAGACCCCCAGCGCCGCCGAGGGACTCGGTCGCGGTGCCGGCGGTCTCGCCGAGGGTGCTGCCCGCCTTGCCCGCGGTGTCGCCGGCGGCCTTCTGCGCCGCCGGGGTCGTCTCCTTGCCGGCCTTGCTGACCGAGTCGACCGCGCCGGCGCCCGTGGTGCCCGCCTTGTCCGAGGCGCCGGTGACCACGTTGCCGAGGCCGCCCGTGTCGGGCGCGCTGATCGGGCTCGAGCCGCCGAGCGGGGCGGCGCCTGACAGGTCCACGGCGCTCGCCGATCCGGCCGCACCGACCACGGGGGCTGCTCCCGCCGCGATGAGCAGCGCGGCACGGGCGATCCGACGGGTCAGGGGGAGGGACATGTTGCTCCTTGAGACGAGAAGACGTGTGGATGGTGCCTGTCCATCGTTCGGACGCCATGACAACCGCTCCAAGGGGCGGGGAAGTTGCGGTGGGTCAACGTAAAGAGTTGGTAATGCGTCGCATTATCTGCTGTGGATAAAGACGGGCAAACATTCCATTGAGGAATCGCCTGCCGAACCGTCACTTCCCGTTGTCTGTAAGGGATTCGAGTGTCCGGACCCGGTGTGTGCGAAATGCCGGCCGGGGTCTCGTACGGCCGCGGCCGCAGTGCTGCTTCCGAGTGAGCGGTCGGACTAGCGAGCGATGCGCATACGGACCTCGCCCGCACCCGAACGTGCCGTCTCGCCCTCGGCGGCCGCGGGCTCCTCCGCCTGCCGCCAGCCCCGCTCGGACTCCTTCGAGCTCCACACCCGGCCCCCGAAGGAGACCTCCTCGATGTGCAGCTCCTCCGCCCGGGCCACCGCCCAGTGCGCCAGCTCCCAGCCGCGCTGCTGCCCGGCCCCGCCGCCGTCCGTCCGCAGGCCCGACCGCAGGCGGCCTTCGACCGGCACGGACAGCTCGCGAGCGGCCGGCGCGCCGGTCCGCCCGGCGGACGCGCCCTTCGGCAGCACCTCGGGCCCAAAAGCGCGCACCAGCTCGGACCGCACCTTCCCCGCGTCGCCCGCCTCCGCGTCGCCCCTGCGGGACTCGCAGGTCAGGGCCGCCGACGCGCGCCCGGTGAGGGCCGCGGCCAGCAGGCCGGCGTTCGGCTCGTGCTTCGCGTACGCCTGCGGGAAGCCGCTGCGCTGCACGCGCTGCGCGGCGACCGTCAGGGGCAGCCGCGAGTAGCCGGGGACCTCGGCGAGACGCTCGTAGAACCGCTCGGAGGCGTACACCGGGTCGAGGATCTGCTTCGGCGTGCCCCACCCCTTGGACGGGCGCTGCTGGAAGAGGCCGAGAGAGTCCCGGTCGCCGTGCTTGATGTTGCGCAGAGCCGACTCCTGGAGCGCCGTCGCCAGCGCGATGGTGACCGCCCGCTCGGGCAGGCCCCGGGTGGTGCCGACCGCGGAGATCGTCGCGGCGTTCGCGGCCTGCTCGGCGCTGAGCTCGTACGTCGGTCCCTCGCCGTCCGCCGCGCGCACGGTGCAGCGCGGAGCGCCGCCGCCGGTCACGTACTGCACCACCACATAGCCGACGAGGGCCAGCAGCACGGCGAGCGCGGCCGCGATGCGCATGGTGCGGCCGCGCCGGACGGGAGAGGCGGTCTCGGACACGCTGCCCACCGTACTGGAGCCCGGGTTAAGGTCGGAGCCATGCCTGACACCGTGCTTGACCTCACTCTCGACGGCCCCGCGCTCACCGCCGCCCTGGTCGACTTCCGCTCGGTCAGCGGCGAGGAGAAGCCGCTCGCCGACGCGATCGAGCAGGCGCTGCGCGCCCTGCCCCACCTCACCGTCGACCGGCACGGCAACAACATCGTGGCCCGCACCTTCCTGGGGCGCAGGGAGCGCGTGGTGCTGGCCGGGCACATCGACACGGTCCCGATCGCGGACAACCTGCCCTCCCGGCTGGACGAGAACGGCATCCTGTGGGGCTGCGGCACCAGCGACATGAAGTCCGGCGTCGCCGTCCAGCTGCGCATCGCCGCGACGGTCCCCGAGCCCAACCGCGACCTCACCTTCGTCTTCTACGACAACGAGGAGGTCGCCGCGGACCTCAACGGCCTCGGCCATGTGGCCACCGCCCACCCCGACTGGCTGGAGGGCGACTTCGCCATCCTGCTCGAGCCGTCCGACGCCCAGGTCGAGGGCGGCTGCCAGGGCACCCTCCGCGTTCTGCTGCGCACGGCGGGCGAGCGGGCGCACTCCGCGCGCAGCTGGATGGGGTCCAACGCCATCCACGCCGCCGGCCCGATCCTGGCCCGCCTCGCCGCGTACGAGCCGCGCCGGCCGGTCATCGACGGGCTGGAGTACCACGAGGGCCTGAACGCGGTACGGATCGAGGGCGGCGTCGCCAACAACGTCATCCCCGACGCGTGCACCGTGGTGGTCAACTACCGGTACGCGCCCGACCTCTCGCCGGCCGAGGCCGAGGCCCACGTCCGCGAGGTCTTCGCGGACTGCCCGATCACCGAGTTCGTCGTCGACGACCACAGCAACGCGGCGATGCCCGGGCTCTCGCACCCGGCCGCGGCGGCGTTCATGGAGGCGGTCGGCGGGACGGCGAAGCCCAAGTTCGGCTGGACGGACGTCGCCCGCTTCAGCGCGCTGGGCGTGCCCGCGGTCAACTATGGACCGGCCGATCCTCTCTTCGCGCACAAGCGGGACGAGCATGTGGCGATCGAGAAGATCGTCCACTGCGAGAACCGGCTGCGCGACTGGCTCACCGCCTGAGCGGTCGCCTGAGCGATCATCCCGCCCGGCCACCCCGATTTTCGCCTTTCGCGACGTCGACCGCCCTACCCTTGCCCAAAGCGATGTTGTTCGGCGGAGGGAGCGGGTCATGGTCAACTCCGAGGGTCTGCGGGCGCTGGAAGAGCAGCGGCTGGGACCGGTGCTGCGCCGTAGGGAACAGGTGAAGCCGGGCACCACGGACCAGCGGCTGCTGGACACCGAGGGCGACTCCGAGTGGGTGCACACCGACCCCTGGCGGGTCATGCGCATCCAGTCGGAGTTCGTGGAGGGCTTCGGCGCGCTGGCCGAACTGCCGAGCGCGATCAGCGTCTTCGGCTCGGCCCGCACGGTGCCCGGCTCCCCCGAGTACGAGTCGGGCGTCCGCATCGGCAAGGCCCTGGTCGACGCCGGCTTCGCGGTGATCACCGGCGGGGGGCCGGGCGCGATGGAGGCGGCGAACAAGGGGGCGCGGGAGGCGAAGGGCGTCTCGGTGGGGCTGGGCATCGAGCTCCCCTTCGAGCAGGGCCTCAACCCGCATGTCGACATCGGTGTGAACTTCCGCTACTTCTTCGTCCGCAAGACGATGTTCGTGAAGTACGCGCAGGGGTTCGTGGTCCTGCCCGGCGGCCTGGGCACGCTGGACGAGCTGTTCGAGGCCCTGACCCTGGTCCAGACCCGCAAGGTGACGCGCTTCCCGATCGTGCTGTTCGGCACGGAGTACTGGAGCGGGCTGGTGGAGTGGCTGCGGGACACGGTGGTGGCGCAGGGGAAGGCGTCGGATTCGGATCTGCTGCTGTTCCACGTGACGGACGACGTGGAGGAGGCGGTGGCGATGGTGACGAAGGAGACGGGGAGGTAGGGAGCGGGGTCTTAGCGGGTGGGGGTGGGGTGCGGGTCGGGTTGCCGCTGCGCGGGGCCTTTCCCCACCCCGCCCCTTCCCGAACCGGGGCTCCGCCCCGGACCCCGCGCCTCAATCGCCGGCGAGGCTGAAATGCACGCCTCAATCTCCCCCAGACTTCGTCCGGGGGGACCCCCACGGGGCTGAATTTCCAGCCCGTCCGGCGTTTGAGGACACGCCCGTAGGGCGTACGGGGGCGTAGCCCCCGGGGTGAGGGTGACATGCCCTGTGCGGGCGGCCCGCGGGGTGCTGCCCCGGACCCCGCGCCTCGATCTCCCCCAGACTTCGTCCGGGGGGACCCTCACGGGGCTGAATTTCCAGCCCGTCCGGCGATTGAGGACACGCCCGTAGGGCGTACGGGGGCGTAGCCCCCGGGGTGAGGGTGACATGCCCTGTGCGGGGCGGCCCGCGCGGCGCTGCCCCGGACCCCGCGCCTCAAACTCCCCCCAGACTTCGTCCGGGGGGACCCCCACGAGGCTGGAATTGGCGGCCCCGTCGCGACTGCAGCCGCGGGGCTAGGCCAGGCCCCGCCTCGCCACCGACGGAGGGCGGTGGCCTGCGATCGTCGCGACCATGTCGAGGACCTGCTTCGTCTCCGCCACCTCGTGGACGCGGTAGACCTGCGCGCCCAGCCATGCCGAGACCGCCGTCGTGGCGAGCGTGCCGATGACGCGTTCCTTGACCGGCTTGTCGAGCGTCTCGCCGACGAAGTCCTTGTTCGACAGGGAGACCAGCACCGGCCACCCCGTGTCGACCATCTCCTCGAGCCGGCGGGTCGCCTCCAGGGAGTGGCGGGTGTTCTTGCCGAAGTCATGGCCGGGGTCGATCATGATCGCGTCCTTGCGGACGCCCAGCTCCACCGCCCGCTCGGCCAGCGAGAGCGTGACACGAAGGATGTCCGCCATCACGTCGTCGTACGCGATCCGGTGCGGGCGCGTACGCGGCTCCGCGCCGCCCGCGTGGGTGCACACCAGCCCCGCTCCGTACCGCGCGGCGACCTCGGCGAGCTTCGGGTCGACCCCGCCCCACGCGTCGTTCAGCACGTCCGCGCCCGCCTCGCAGACCGCCTCGCCGACGTCGTGGCGCCAGGTGTCGACGCTGATCACCACGTCCGGGAAGCGCCGACGCACCTCGGCCACGAAGCCGACCGTGCGCCGCGCCTCCTCTTGTGCCGTCACTTCCTCGCCGGGTCCGGCCTTGACGCCGCCGATGTCGATGATGGCGGCGCCCTCGGACACCGCCTGCTCCACGCGGGCGAGCGCCGGCTCGTCGCGGAAGGTGGCGCCCTGGTCGTAGAAGGAGTCAGGCGTCCGGTTCACGATCGCCATGATCACCGGCTCGTGCGCGTCGAACTCGCGCTTTCCCAGCCGCAGCATCTGCTGTTTCCTCCTCAGGTCGTTCGCCTGCGACCCTAACTGTCAGACTCCCGTGGCACGATCTGCACCGGACAGTTTCCGTTCGGGGAGAGGCTCGCTCGTGTTCTTGTTCTTGCTGATCGCGATGGTCGTGGTCGTCGGCGCGGTCACCCTCGCCGTGGTCGGCGGCGGCGACAGCGCTGCCCTTCCCGAGGTCGCGCCCGAGCAGCTGGTCGACCCGCTGCCCGACGACCGCCCCCTCGGGCGGGCCGACGTCGACGCCGTGCGGCTGCCCGTCGTCGTGCGCGGATACCGGATGGCGGAGGTCGACGACGTGCTCGGCCGGCTCGGCGCGGAGCTCGCCGAGCGGGACGCCCGCATCGCCGAGCTCGAGTCCGCGCTGGCCGGGGCGCAGGCCACCGCCGGGGGCAGGCGAGACCTGTTCACCAAGCCGGGCGAGGAGTCCGACCGGTGACCGGCGGCGGCGCGGTACCGGGCCCCGACGGCAGGCTGCGCTGCCCCTGGGGCCTGTCCACCGAGGACTACATCGCGTACCACGACGAGGAGTGGGGCCGGCCGCTCCACGGCGACGACGCGCTGTTCGAGCGGCTCTGCCTGGAGGCGTTCCAGTCCGGACTGTCCTGGATCACGATCCTGCGGCGGCGCGAGGGCTTCCGCCGCGCCTTCGACGACTTCAAGATCGCGTCGGTGGCCGCGTACACCGAGGCCGACGAGGAGCGGCTCCTCGCCGACGCCGGGATCATCCGCAACCGCGCCAAGATCACGGCGACGCTCGCCAACGCGCGCGAGCTCGCCGGCTGGTCCGCCGGCGAGCTGGACACGCTGATCTGGTCGTACGCCCCCGATCCCGCGAACCGACCCGCCCCGCGCACGATCGCCGACGTCCCGGCCGTCACCGACGAGTCGACGGCGCTGTCCAAGGCGTTGAAGAAGCGCGGCCTGCGCTTCATCGGGCCGACGACGGCGTACGCCCTGATGCAGGCGTGCGGGCTCGTAGACGACCATCTGAGCGACTGCGTCGCCCGCGGGGCCGCCGGGGCCTAGGTCCGGGCCGGTTCCGACCTGTGGCGGCCGTTGCCGGGCTCGTCCTGGCCGTCTTGGCCGTCCTAGCCGTCCTGGGCCGGTTCCGGCTGGTCGCGGCTGGTCTCGGTCCGGGCCCCGCGGGTTCCGCGCCGCTCGTGCGGCTCAGCGGCCGAGGTACTTCGGCTGCTCCTTCGCGATGAACGCCTGGACCGCGATCGCGTGGTCCTCCGAGGCGCCCGCCCGCGTCTGGAGCTCGTCCTCCTTCGCGATCGTCTCGCCGAGGGAGTGGCTCGCTCCGTAGGCGAGGGACTCCTTGATCGCCGCGTACGCCACGGTCGGTCCTTCGGCCAGGGCGCGGGCCACCGCGGCGGCCTGGGCGGGCAGCTCGTCGGCCGGCACGACCTTGTTCGCGATGCCCAGGTCGTACGCCTCCTGCGCCGAGATGGAGCGCGGGAAGAGCAGCAGGTCCGAGGCGCGGCTGGCGCCGATCAGCCGGGGGAGGGTCCAGGAGATCCCGGAGTCGGCGGTCAGCGCGACGCCCGCGAAGGAGGTGTTGAACTTCGCGGTGTCGGCGACGATCCGGTAGTCCGCGGCGAGCGCGAAGCCGAAGCCGGCGCCCGCGGCGACGCCGTTGACCCCGGCGACGACGGGCTTGGGCATCTCGGTGAGGGCGCGGACGATCGGGTTGTAGTGGTCCCGCACGGTGTCCATGGTGTTGCGGGTGCCCGACTCGCGGTCGGACGCGAGCAGCGAGATGTGCTCCTTGAGGTCCTGGCCCACGCAGAAGGCGCGCCCGGTGGCGGTGAGCAGTACGGCGCGTACGGCGGGGTCGGCTGCGGCCGCCTGGGCCGCGTCGCGGAGAGCGACCTTGGCCTCGACGTTCATCGCGTTCATGGCGTCGGGCCGGTTGATCGTGATCGTGGCGAGTCCGTCGCTCACCTCGTACAGCACGGTGTCGGCCATGGAAGGTCCCCTTTGCGGCTCAAACGGCGGTGTTCGGCTTGTCCAGACGTGGTTCAGGGCCCAGCATGGCGGAGATCATCAGGCTCGAACATGTGACCTGCGTCAAACAATCACCGGTGTCGGCTGTGGGCGCGGTGGCGAAGTATCGCAGGCGGATCGCCGAATTGAGTGGTTTTGCGAAAGCGCGTTGCGCAAGCGATGCCGACTGATGTTGGTCATCGGGTCCTGCGATGCGGGATAATGACCTGGAAGCAATGTGTTCGATGCCGGTGACACAGCGCCTGTCATGGGGCCGCCGGCTGCGATGAGCTGGTTTCAGGAAGGGGAACGAGCATGGCGGCCATGAAGCCGCGGACGGGCGACGGCCCGCTCGAGGTGACCAAGGAGGGGCGGGGCATCGTCATGCGCGTTCCGCTCGAAGGCGGCGGTCGGCTTGTCGTCGAGCTGACTCCGGACGAAGCTGACGCGCTGGGCGACGCCCTGAAGAAGGTCGTCGGCTGACGGAGAAGCAGGCGCCCACACTTTTCGCTGCCCTGGTCCGCGGAAGCGGCCGGGGCAGCGGTGTGTTTGGGGGTGGGTCTTCGGCGGGGCGCGCTGGGAGAGTCTGAGCCGCGCTCGGCTCGGGTTCGTCCTCAAGCTCCCCCAGACTTCGTCCGGGGGACCCCCAACGGGCTGGAAATTCAGCCTCGCCGGCGTTTGAGGCGCGGGGTCCGGGGCGGAGCCCCGCGGGGGCGGCGACTGTCCGTGCCGGCTCCCCGGGCGGAGGTCCGTCCTCAAGCTCCCCCAGACTTCGTCCGGGGGGACCCCCAACGGGCTGGAAACTCCGGGCGGGCTGAGGGCGCCGGACCAGCCTGCGAAAGAGGTCAGGCTCGGCGGACCGCGCAGAGGAGGCCGTCTCCCACTGGGAGCAGGGACGGGATCAGCTCCTGGCTCTCCCTTACCGCGCGGAGCAGTTCGCGGACGCGGAGGATCTCCGCCGGCTGGGACGCGGAGTCGACCGTGCGGCCGTCGGCGAAGACGCCCTCGAAGCAGACAAGGCCCCCTGGTCGCAGCAGGCGCAACGATTCAGCGAGATAGTCCAGCGACTCCAGCCGGTCGCCGTCGCAGAACACGAGGTCGTATCCGCCGTCCGCCAGCCGGGGCAGTACGTCCAGCGCCCGGCCGGGGATGAACCGCGCGCGGTTCGCGGCGAATCCCGCCGTGCGGAACGCCTCCCGTGCGAACTGCTGCCTGTCCGGCTCGGGGTCCACCGTGGTCAGCACGCCGTCGGGCCGCATGCCGTGCAGCAGGTAGATGCCCGAGACGCCCGTTCCGGTGCCGATCTCGGCCACCGCTTTCGCGTCCGCCGTAGCGGCCAGCAGTCGCAGCGCTGCGCCGGTGCCTGGCGACACAGAGGGCAGCCCTGACTCCCGGGCCCGGTCACGGGCCCAGCGCAGAGCTTCGTCCTCGGCGACAAAGGCGTCGGCGAACGCCCAGCTCGTCTGCCGGTTGGCGGTGATGGCCCTCTCCTGTCCCCGTAGTTGGCGCGACGCTGACTGTATCCGCTGCACCCGGGAACCCGCAGATGGGACCAGGCGTTATGGATAGGCAGGGGGGAACGCATGGATCACGGCTTGAAGCAGGGGCGGAAGCAGCACCCAAATTCGCGTAAAGATTCTTATCCGGAGCTAACGGGCGAGGTGGCTATGGTAGGGGCTCCGCTGGACACCACCAGAGCCGACAGGGGAGGTGCGGCTGCACCTGCGGATCGGAGAGGAGTGCTGCGGCGCCTTCTTCGCCCGGCGGGTGAGCCGAAATCCGTGACCTACATTGCTGACCAGTCCCTCCCCCACAGCCCTGAGGGCGTGGGAGGTGCCACCACTGCCGACTCCGCAGCTACTGCGACCTTCGCTTCGGACGCGGAGTCGCAGGCGTGGACGCCGCCCACCTGGGAGGAGATCGTCAGCACGCACAGCGGCCGCGTCTACCGCCTTGCCTACCGCCTCACGGGCAACCAGCACGACGCCGAGGACCTCACCCAGGAGGTCTTCGTCCGGGTCTTCCGCTCGCTGTCGACGTACACCCCCGGCACCTTCGAGGGCTGGCTCCACCGCATCACCACCAATCTCTTCCTGGACATGGTCCGGCGCAAGCAGCGCATCCGCTTCGACGCCCTCGGCGACGACGCGGCCGAGCGGCTGCCCAGCCGTGAGCCGTCCCCCCAGCAGGTCTTCAACGACACCCACTTCGACGCGGACGTCCAGCAGGCGCTGGACACCCTCGCGCCGGAGTTCCGCGCCGCCGTGGTGCTCTGTGACATCGAGGGGCTGTCGTACGAGGAGATCGCCGCCACGCTCGGCGTGAAGCTCGGCACGGTCCGCAGCAGGATCCACCGCGGCCGTTCGCATCTGCGCAAGGCACTGCAGCACCGCTCTCCCGAGGCCCGCGCGGAGCAGCGCACGCTGGCGGGTGCGATCGGCCTGGTAGGGGAGGGCGGACCGGCGTGAGCGGCACAAGTCCGACCCCGGCGGAGCAGCACTTGGGGGACCGGCTCGCCGCGCTCATCGACGGCGAGCTGAAACACGACGCCCGTGACCGGGTGCTCGCCCATCTCGCGACCTGTCCCAAGTGCAAGGCCGAGGCCGACGCCCAGCGCAGCGTGAAGAGCGTCTTCGCCAGCACCGCCCCCCCGCCGCCCTCCGAGGGGCTGCTCGCTCGTCTTCAAGGCCTGCCCGCCGGCCCTCCCGGAGGTGATGACACCGGCGCGGGGGGTCCTTTTGACGGGGGGCGCATCGCCGACGGCGTCTTCGGCGCGCTGAACCCGTCCGCGGGCCGCGGCCGCGGCTCTCGCGGCGCCGAGGGCGCGACCTTCGGCTATGTCCCCGGCGGCGCGCACGCGACGGTCCTGCCCGAGGGATCGGGCGGCGGCTTCCGCATCCATGACGTGGGCCGCCCCGAGGCGGACCGCTCGCCGTGGCGCGGCAGGAGGTTCGCCTTCGCCGCCGCGAGCGCGGTCTCCTTCGCCGCCATCGCCCTGGGCGCCGCGCTGCCGCTGGACGGCTCCGCGCCGACCACCGCCAGAGGCGACGGCTCGGGGAACAAGGTCACTCCGCTGCGTTCCGCCACCCCGCCCGCGGGCAATGTCGGCTCGAACGGCCCGACCGGGTCCACCAGCGTCCGCGGCACGGAGGCCGAGCGCCGCCGCAGCGGGGGCAACGGCCTGGCCAGGTCCGAGACCCGTCCGGTGATAGCCGGCGCCCCCAGCCTGCTCCCGCCGGCGCAGCCGCCGGGGCACCCGTTCCCGGCCGCGTTCCTGAGCGGCTCGTCCTCGTCGGTCTCCGCCGTGTCGCCGTTGATACGGCCCACGGGGTCGGCGTTCCAGCTTGCGACGGCCCCGGCAGCCACCCCGTCGGTCACACCCGGCCCCACCCATCTCTCCGCGCCGACGGAGTCTGGTCTGCCCCTGTCGTCCCGCCGCTGACCGGGAGCCTGCGCGGAGATTCGCAAACCTGGTTGAATCCTCTGAGGGGTGCCCCACAGGGGCGCTGCAGTGGCCGGAGTTTGCGGGGAGAGCATGGACGACGGGAAGCCCACCGGACCGAAGGCGAAGTGGTGGAGCCGGCCCAGTGTGGGACGTGCGACTCACTCCGCGCCCGAGCCGGAGGCGCCGCTGTCGGCGACGGCACAGCCGACAGCACAGCCGACGCCTGAGCAGGCTTTCGACACAGCTGTGGAGTCAGCTGTGGAGGAGACGGCTGTGGTGTCGGCCGGGGAGACGACGGGATCGACCGAGGCGGGACCGACCATGACGATGGGACCGGCCGAGGCGACCGGAGGGACCGACACGACCGGGCAGGCTGCGGCGACCGGATCGACCGAGGCGACGACGGAGCTGCCTCCCTTTCCGGCGCCCGCGCCCGCTGCCGACCCCGCGCCCCAGGCCGCCGCGTCCGTACCGCCCGAGCACGCGCAGCCCGCTCCGGCGGCGGGCCGGCCGAAGCCGCTGCACGACCCCGACCCGTACGGCACCCCGCCGTACGGCGGCCCCGGCCCCTGGGCCCCCGCGCCCCCCGTGCAGCGCCCGGTCCCGACCCCGGCACAGGGCACTCCGATACCGCCCCAGCACACCCAGGCGCCGCCCCAGCACGCCCAGGCCATGGCGCCGCCGGCGCCTCAGCCTCATATGCCTCCCGTCCCGGCCCCGGCACCGGTCCCGCATCAGCACCACGCCCAGCAGCCCCACGCACCCCACCCCCACGCTCCCCAGCCCCCGCAGCCCGAGGACCGGCCGCAGCCGCTGAACTCGCTCACCCTCCAGTACGACCCCTGGAGCACCGCCGGGCAGCCGCTGACCCACCCCGGCGAGCCCCCGAAGAAGAAGCGCCGCTCCGGCTCGCTCGTCATGGGCGCCGTGCTGCTCGCGCTCGTCGCAGGCGGCATCGGCGGCGGCATCGGCGCGTACATCGAGCGCAACGGCGGCATCACCCAGATCGAGCTTCCGCAGGCCGGCCGCGACGACGGCGACCGCGCGCCGGACAGCGTCGCCGGAATCGCCGCCAGCGCCCTGCCCAGCGTGGTCACCCTGCACGTCAGCGGCGGCGGAGAGCAGGGCACGGGCACCGGCTTCGTACTCGACGAGCAGGGCCACATCCTGACCAACAACCACGTCGTCGACCCGGCCGGGGCCGCCGGCGACATCACGGTCACCTTCAGCGGCGGCGAGACGGCCGGCGCGAAGCTGGTCGGCAAGGACAGCGGCTACGACCTCGCCGTCGTCAAGGTCTCCGGCGTCTCCGGCCTCAAGCCGCTGCCGCTGGGCAACTCCGACAACGTGCGGGTCGGCGACCCGGTCGTCGCCATCGGCGCGCCCTTCGACCTCCAGAACACCGTGACCTCGGGCATCATCAGCGCCAAGGAGCGCCCGATCACCGCGGGCGGCGAGAAGGGCGACGGCAGCGACGTCAGCTATGTCGACGCGCTGCAGACCGACGCCCCGATAAACCCCGGCAACTCCGGCGGTCCGCTGGTCGACGCCAAGGCCCATGTCATCGGCATCAACAGCGCCATCCGGGCCGCGGACAGCGGCGCCGGGGCCGACGGCGGCCAGGCGGGCTCCATCGGACTGGGCTTCGCGATCCCCATCAACCAGGGCAAGCGCGTCGCCGAGGAGCTGATCAACACCGGCAAGGCGACGCACCCGGTGATCGGCGTCAGCCTCGACATGAAGTACACCGGCGACGGCGCGCGCGTCGGCGACAAGGGCAAGGACGGCTCGCCGTCCGTCACCCCCGACGGGCCGAGCGCCAAGGCCGGGATCGAGCCGGGCGACGTCATCACCAAGATCGACGGTCAGCGGGTGCACAGCGGCGAGGAGCTGATCGTCAAGATCCGCGCCCACCGCCCCGGCGACCAGCTGGAACTCTCCCTGCTGCGCGACGGCAAGGAGCTCGCCAAGACCTTGACGCTCGGCTCCGCGGACAGCTCGTGAGGGCGGCGGGGTCGGCGTGCGCGGGCTCGGCCGGACGGGTCCCCGGCAGGTACCGCGCGGACAGGATCGGCGGGTACCGTGGATCGGGCCCGGATCCCATCCGACCTGCGGGCGGCACAGAACACGAGGAGCAGCAGGGTGTTCAATGACATAGGCGCGTTCGAGCTGGTGGCGCTCGTGGTCCTGGCCGTGCTCATCTTCGGCCCCGACAAGCTGCCCAAGGTCATCCAGGACTTCACCCGCTTCATCCGGAAGATCCGCGACTTCTCCGAGAGCGCGAAGCACGACATCCGCAGCGAACTGGGCCCGGAGTTCAAGGACTTCGAGTTCGAGGACCTCAATCCCAAGGCGTACCTCCGCAAGCAGCTGAACGAGAACGAGGACCTCAAAGAGCTCAGGGAGCTCCGCAGCAGCTTCGACCTGAAGAAGGAGATGGGCGACGTCGCCGACGCGGTGAACGGGAAGGAATCCGATTCCTCCGTCCCGGCAGTCGTGAACGGCTCCTCAAGCGGCCCCGACCTGCTCAAGAAGCGCGAAAAGCTCGATCAGGACGAGCGTCCGCCCTTCGACGCAGACGCCACCTGAGTACTGTCAATCCCTCTTAGCGGGGACAGGGTGGCTATTCTCCATCTGTCCGGGATCGAGGACGCCCGAGGGGGGCGGGTCCGTTCCGGGCCTCGGAGACAGAGGAGGCGGCCGGGTAGATGGAGACGACGAGTCGGGTAGCGGCGCAAGGCACGGCCAGCGACGATTCCCCTGCCATGGGCGGGGACAGCCCGCTCAGAGCGCAAGGGGGTACGGCGTCCCGGCGCACGGTCGACGGATACCTGCGGGCGTCGTTCCCCTGGTACGGACTGGACGAGGCGTTCACAGGCCCGCGTTGGCTGATGCAGGTCGGGGCCGCCGCGGACGGCACCGTCCAGCACGGCGCGGTGGGCCACGGCGACACGCCGTCGATACGGTCCGAGGCGGGCGGCGGCGCGGACAAGGAGCGCTTCGCTGTGGTCGTCACGGTGGCCGCGAGCCCCGTCAGGCGCAGCGGCGACGGTACGGGCGTGCTGGACGCCACCACGGTGTCCTCGGCGGCGTGGCTGGCCGGCTCCGGCCTGCTGGCGCACACCTGGCCCCCTCAGATGGACCACTCGCTGCGCGACGACTGGCTGGACCAGCAGACGGAGACCGCGTTCGAGCTGGCCGACGATCTGACGGGCCCGGACTGGTCGTCGCTGTCGCTGCCGGTCGACGGAGAGCCGACGCCGTTCCACTACCGCGAGTCGGAGTTCGGCTGGGTGCTGGCCGGTCCGACGCAGGGCGGAGTGCACATCGGCGCGTACGGGCGCGGGATGAGCGCGTACGGTCTGGCGTTCTCCGCGGTGAAGGACATCCAGGAGTACGCCTAGCGGCCGGGAGCACGCTGTAGAGAGAGCAGAGCTCGGGCCGGGAGAACGGCCGGTCAGAGCTCGGGCTACGACGAAGGGGGCGCCGCTCACCGTGAGCGGCGCCCCCTTCGGGCGTGTGCGGCGGGTACGAGCCCCGCCCGCACCTCAGCAGGACGAGTCGCCCCTCAGGACGTGTCGCGCGTCAGAACTTGTTGCGCGGGGTGATGCCCAGCGACATGCCGGACAGGCCGCGCTGACGGCCGCCGAGCTTGCCGGCGATGGAGCGCAGCGCCGAGCCCGCCGGGGAGTCCGGGTCCGTCAGGACGACCGGCTTGCCCTCGTCGCCGCCCTCGCGCAGCCGTACGTCGATCGGGATCGAGCCGAGGACCGGCACGTTCGCGCCGGTCGTCTTGGTCAGCCCCTCGGCGACCCGCTGGCCGCCGCCGCTGCCGAACACGTCGACCATCTCGTCGCAGTGCGGGCACGGCAGGCCCGCCATGTTCTCCACGACGCCCACGATCTTCTGGTGCGTCTGCACGGCGATCGAGCCGGCCCGCTCGGCCACCTCGGCCGCCGCCTGCTGCGGGGTGGTGACCACCAGGATCTCGGCGTTGGGCACCAGCTGGGCCACGGAGATCGCGATGTCGCCGGTGCCGGGCGGCAGGTCGAGCAGGAGGACGTCCAGGTCGCCCCAGTACACGTCCGCCAGGAACTGCTGGAGGGCTCGGTGCAGCATCGGGCCGCGCCAGACCACCGGGGTGTTGCCCGGGGTGAACATGCCGATCGAGATGACCTTCACGCCGTTCGCCGACGGCGGCATGATCATGTTCTCGACCTGGGTCGGCTGGCCGTACGCGCCCAGCATGCGCGGTACGGAGTGTCCATAGATGTCGGCGTCGACGACGCCCACCTTCAGCCCGTCGGCCGCCATGGCCGCCGCCAGGTTGACCGTCACGGAGGACTTGCCGACGCCGCCCTTGCCGGAGGCCACCGCGTACACGCGGGTCAGCGAGCCGGGCTTGGCGAAGGGCACCTCGCGCTCGGCCGTGCCGCCGCGCAGCGAGGCGGCCAGCTCGCGACGCTGCTCGTCGCCCATGACGTCGAGGTCGACGGCGACGCGGGCGACGCCCTCGACGCGCGCGACCGCGTCCGTCACGTTCTTGGTGATCGTCTCGCGCATAGGACAGCCGGAGACGGTGAGGTACACCGTGACGGCCACCGCGCCGTCCGGGCCGATCTCGACCGACTTGACCATGCCGAGGTCGGTGATCGGGCGGTTGATCTCGGGGTCGTTCACCGTCGCCAGTGCTTCGAGCACCGCGTCTTCCGTAACCATATGGACGATGGTACGGCGCTGAGCGGCGCCGCCGGGATGCGCGTCAGCGGTCGCCTTCGTCACTCTCGTGCTCGGGCGCGGGCGGGAATAGACGGCGCTCGTCCAGATCCTTGATCAGGTCCTGGAACTCGGAGCGGATCCAGTCCCGGGTGGCGACCTCGCCGAGGCCCATCCGCAGCGCAGCGATCTCCCGGGTCAGATACTCCGTGTCCGCGATGGACCGCTCGTTCTGCTTGCGGTCCTGCTCGTGGGTGACCCGGTCGCGGTCGTCCTGGCGGTTCTGCGCGAGCAGGATCAGGGGCGCCGCGTACGAGGCCTGGAGCGAGAGCATCAGCGTCAGAAAGATGAAGGGGTACTCGTCGAACCGCAGGTGCTTGGGCGCACTGACGTTCCACACCACCCACAGCATGACGATCACCGTCATCCAGACGATGAACCGTCCCGTCCCCAGAAACCGCGCGATCCGCTCGGAGAAGCGGCCGAACGCCTCGGGGTCGTAGTCCGGCAGCAGGGCCCGGCGCGGCCGGCGCGGCAGGTCGAGGCGGACCCGGTGGCGCGGCGCCGCGCTCGCCCCGGACGGCAGCCGCTCCTTCGCCTCCGCGCGCTCCCCCGACCCGTGCTCGCTACCCATCCGCCGTCCCCCGCCCGGAGGGCGAGCGCACGGCCGCGTCGGCCTCCGCCGGCTCGGACTCCACCTGCCCGGTCTCCACCTGCCCGGACCCGTCGAACTCCGTCTCGCGCCAGTCCTCCGGCAGCAGGTGGTCCAGCACGTCGTCGACGGTCACCGCGCCCAGCAGCGAGCCGCTCTCGTCGACCACCGGCGCCGCCACCATGTTGTACGCGGCGAGATAGCTGGTGACCGCGGGCAGCGGGGTGTCCGGGGCCAGCGGCGGCAGATCGCTCTCCACGATCGAGCTGACCAGCGTGAACGGCGGATCCCGCAGCAGCCGCTGGAAGTGCACGGTCCCCAGGTACTTGCCGGTGGGCGTCTCGTCCGGCGGACGGCAGACGTACACCTGCGCGGCCAGCGCGGGGGAGATGTCCCGCTGGCGCACCCGGGCCAGCGCGTCGGCGACCGTGGCGTCCGGCCGCAGCACGATCGGCTCGGTGGTCATCAGGCCGCCCGCGGTCCGCTCCTCGTACGACAGCAGCCGCCGCACGTCGGCGGCGTCGTCGGGCCGCATCAGCGTCAGCAGCCGCTCCTTGTCCTCCTCCGGCAGCTCGGAGAGCAGGTCGGCGGCGTCGTCCGGGTCCATGGCCTCCAGGACGTCGGCCGCGCGCTCCTCCTTGAGCTTGCCGAGGATCTCGACCTGGTCGTCGTCCGGGAGCTCCTCCAGGACGTCCGCGAGCCGGTCGTCGTCGAGGGCGGCGGCGACCTCCACGCGCCGCTTGGGAGACAGGTGGTGCAGCACGTTCGCCAGGTCGGCGGGGCGCAGCTGCTCGAAGGTGGCCAGCAGGCTCTCGGCGCCCTGGCCGTGCTCCTCCAGCGAGAACCCGGTGACCGCCGACCACTCCACCGTCAACGTCTCGCCCTTGCGGCGCAGCGCTCCGCTCTTCCCCTTCCGTACGAAGACCTTGTCGATCTCCCAGTCGCGGCGGGCGGGCAGCTGCTGGATCGAGATGTCGAGAACGGCGACCTCCTCGTCGGTCTCCACCAGCCGCACCCGCCGGTCGAGCAGCTCGCCCAGCACCAGCCGCTCGGTCGGGCGCTGCTCGAAGCGGCGCACGTTGAGCACGCCGGTGGTGATGACCTGGCCGGACTCGACGCCGGTCACCCGGGTCATGGGGAGGAAGATCCGGCGGCGGCTGAGCACCTCGACGACCAGACCGAGCAGCCGCGGCGGGCGCAGGCCGACGCGGAGCATCGCCACGAGGTCGCGCACCCGGCCCACCTGGTCGCCGTTGGGGTCGAAGACGGGCACTCCGGCCAGGTGCGAGACGAAGACCCGAGGGGCGCCTCCAGCCATGCTCAGCGCCTCCTCTTTGCAGGCAATTGCTGCTGTTTGACGGGTTCAGGCTAGCCCGTACCGTTCCGCGTCGCGCAGGTTTCGCGTCCGTACGGCTCTCTGCGGAGGCATGTCGTCCACACAGGTACGCTGCGGTCTGCCACCCCTGATTCGCAGCTGAGAGGCAGTGCGCTTGTGACTCCCCTCCCCCCTGTCTCCTGGGTCCGCCGCGCCGCGACGCCCCTCGCGCTGTGCTTCGGGCTGACCGCGGCGCTCACCGCCTGCGGCGGCGAGGACCCGGACGCGGGGACGAACGGCGTGGGCAAGCTGTCCGCCGTCGAGATCGAGACGAAGGCGCGGGCGGCGGCCGACGCGGCCGTCTCCGTACGGCTCTCCGGCACGCTGGTCAGCAAAGGCGGCACGTACAAGCTGAACATGCGGCTCAAGCACGACGGCGCCACCGGCTCCGTCACCTCCAAGGACAACACCTTCGAGCTGCTGCGGGTCGGCAAGGCCCTCTATCTGAAGGCCGACGCGGGCTTCTGGAGCCACGTGGACGGCAAGGGCGAGGGGGAGCCCAGCAAGACGGACGCGGCGGCGGCGGACAAGCTGGACGACAAGTATGTGAAGGTCCCCGAGGGGGATCCGTCGTACGACCAGTTCCGCGGCTTCACCGACATGGACGTGCTGGTCGAGGGGCTGCTGGGGATGCAGGGCGAGCTCAGCAAGGGCGACCGGACGCAGGTCGGCGGGGTCCGCACGATCAAGGTCAAGGCCGGGGACGGCGCCGGCGGGGTGCTGGACGTCGCGCTGGTGGGCAAGCCCTATCCGATCCAGTTCACGCGGGCGGGCGGGGCGGGGGTGCTCACGCTCGGGGACTGGGACGTGGACTTCAAGCTGGTGGAGCCGTCGAAGGGGGAGACCGTGGACTACGGCCGGCAGCTCCCCAAGTCCAGCGACAGCTGAGGCGGCGCGCACTCCGGCGTAGGGGACGGCCGTCGGCACCTCACCACCCCGCCACCCCGGCGCGTCAGCGGGACCGGGACTTCTTGCGCTTGAACAGCAGGCGCGGCAGGCCCGCCGGGATCGGGTGGCGGGTCGTCGCCGGCGTCGGGAGCGGGGGCGCGGCCTGGGAGTCCTCGGGCAGGGACGCGTGCACGCTCTGCGGCGCCAGCCGCAGCACCCGGCACTCCCGCGCCCACCGCTCGGTCATCTGCTCCGCGTCCGGAGCGTTCAGGCGCTTGCCCTTCAGCTCCGCCACGGCCGCCTCCCACGCCTGCGAGTGCGGCTCCAGCTCGCTCACCGCCGCGGTCCAGACGATCAGCCGGCCGCCCTTGTCCTTGCTGCGCACGGTGACCTCCGCCGTGCCGCCGCCCGTCAGCCCCGGCAGCGGCTGCTCGCCCGGGCCGTCGCCGACGATGTGCGCCGCGCCCTCGTGCCATACGTGCCACAGGGCGCGCGCGGGGGAGTCGCCGCGCACCCAGATGAGGCCGGACTTCTTCGTGGCCTCCTCGACGAGGGCCTGACCGAGCAGCATGTCTGTCATGCGCGCAGTGTAGTTACAGCCAGCCGTTGCGCTTGAGGGTGCGGTGAATCGCCAGGCAGACGCCGATGATGCCGGTGAGCACCATGGGGTAGCCGTACTTCCAGTGCAGCTCGGGCATGTGGTCGAAGTTCATGCCGTAGATCCCGCAGACCGCCGTGGGCACGGCGATGATCGCCGCCCACGAGGTGATCTTGCGCATGTCCTCGTTCTGCGCGACGGTCGCCTGCGCCAGATTGGCCTGGAGGATGGAGTTGAGCAGCTCGTCGAAGCCGACGACCTGCTCCTGCACCCGGGCGAGGTGGTCGGCGACGTCGCGGAAGTACTTCTGGATGTCCGGGTCGACCAGCCGCATGGGTCGCTCGCTCAGCAGCTGCATCGGCCGAAGCAGCGGGGACACGGCCCGCTTGAACTCCAGCACCTCGCGCTTGAGCTGGTAGATCCGCCCGGCGTCGCTGCCGCGCGGGCTGCCCTTCGCCGGGGCGGAGAAGACATCGATCTCGACCTCGTCGATGTCGTCCTGCACGGCCGCGGCGACCGCGATGTAGCCGTCCACGACGTGGTCGGCGATGGCGTGCAGAACCGCCGAGGGGCCCTTGGCGAGCAGCTCCGCGTCCTTCTGCAGGCCGTGCCGCAGCGCCCGCAGGGAGCCCTTGCCGCCGTGCCGGACCGTGATGACGAAGTCCCGGCCCGTGAAGCACATCACCTCGCCGGTCTCGACGACCTCGCTGGTCGCGGTGAGCTCGGCGTGCTCGACGTAGTGGATCGTCTTGAAGACGGTGAACAGCGTGTCGTCGTACCGCTCCAGCTTGGGCCGCTGGTGGGCGTGGACCGCGTCCTCCACGGCCAGCGGGTGCAGCCCGAACTCCGCGGCGATCCCGGCGAACTCGGCCTCGGTCGGCTCGTGCAGCCCGATCCACGCGAAGCCGCCGTCCTCGCGCACCCGCAGCATCGCCTCGTGCGGCGTCTGGCAGGCGGCGCTCTCCAGCCGCTTCCCGTCGCGGTAGACCGCGCAGTCGACCACGGCGCTGGAGGCGGACGGGTCGCGGGTGGCGTCGTACGTGCTGTAGGGGGCGTTGCTCTTGCGCAGGGACGGGCGGACAGCTGCACGCAGGTCGCGGATCATCGACATGGCAGGCTCCTTCACGGAGAGGCCGTCGGCGTCAGGCGTGGCACAGCCCGGAATGAGGACGTGAGGCACACGTCAACAAAGCGGGCGGCACCGCGAAGTCGCGGTGACGGCGTTCGCTACAGACAGGCAAAAAGGATGTGCTCTTCCGTCATGCGAAATGCCGTGGGACCCGTGCGGAAAGGCCTCAGACCACCTGGGAGAGGTGCCGTGCGGAAGAGCGGTTGGTACTGCACGATCGACTTCGATCCACGCAGCCCCACCTCCTCCGGCCGGTCCCCCGTAGGGGATGACGTGTGTCGGGACTCGAGAGCACGCTTCTGCGTACCGTCCCGACCAGCGGCCAAGACTATCAGCCGACTGCGGGCCAATCCCTTGTTTTGCCCGTTCCATACGCGCTTTATGCTCGCGACATGGAAGATGTTCTTGCTCTGGTCGAGGCCCGGTTGCGTACGTCACTGGGCGAACCGGACGCGCGCGCCGCGGTGACCTTCCTCGGGACCGACCGTATCGAGGTGCTCCGCTTCGTCGACGGGGACATCGTCCGGTACGCGACGCTCGGGATGTCCGCGCAGCCGATGGCCGACCCGGCGGCGGTGCTCGCCGACCCGGTCAAGGGTCCGCGCGCCGAGCTGGTCCTGTCCGTGCGGGCCGGGCTCGCCGACACCGACAAGCTGCTGCGCCCGCTCGCCGTGCTGGCCGCGTCTCCGCAGGTCGAGGGTGTGATCGTGGCGCCGGGGGCCTCGTTGGACGTCGGCGGGGCGCTCTGGCCCGGCGCGCCCTTCACCTCTGTGCTGGTCGCGGAGCCGGGCGGTCTGGTGGCGGACCTGGAGCTGGACGAGCCGATGGAGCCGGTGCGCTTCCTGCCGCTGCTCCCGATGACGTCGAACGAGGCGGCGTTCAAGCGCGTGCACGGGGCGCAGGAGCTCCAGGAGCGGTGGCTGACGCACGGCACGGACCTGCGCGATCCGCTGCGCAGGTCCGTGACGCTCGACTAGGACTCTCCAACTCTCCACGGGGCCTGGCCTGTTGGCGCGGACCGCGGACCGCGGACTGCGGGCTGTGGAGTACGGGGTACGGGGGGACGGCTCCTGTCTCTGCGTGTCTGCTCCGGCCGATCGGTGTGGCGTGCACACGGTAAGTTAGGCAGGCTAACGAATGTTAGCTACACCTAAAATCTGCCGGTGAGATGCAGACGCCGGAAGGGTGATCGTCCTTGACGCGACGACGGGTGGGGAGGACCGTTGAGCGCTATGAGGGGCGAACCCAGTTGCCCGAAGTGCGGTGGCCGGGTGAGGGCGCCCGGTCTCTTTGCCGACTCCTGGCAGTGCGACGTGCACGGCGCCGTGAACCCGCTGCAGCCGGTCATCCCGCCCAGCGTCGAGGCCCTCGGTGTCGTCGTGCACCGCGCGAAGGTCCCTGTGTGGATGCCGTGGCCGCTGCCCGTCGGCTGGCTTTTCACCGGTGTCGCGTACGCGGGGGACGACCGCAGCGGAGGCCGCGCCACGGCGGTGGCCTGCTCGGGGCCGGGACCGCTGGGAGGCATAGGCGAACTGCTGCTGATCGCCGAGGAGTTGGGGGTCGGACTCGGGGCGAGATACGCGGGGATCGACGGCCCCGACCCCGGACCGCATATCGCCGTCGACAAGTCGCCGCAGTCCAAGGTCCTCGCCGCAGGCCGCCCGTGCCCGATGTGGCACGTGGCAGGCGCGCCCGAGGACCGCGCGGTGTTCGCGGGGGAGGCGCGGGGGCTGTGGCTGTGGGCGATCGTCTGGCCCGAGCAGTCGGGGCTGTTGATGTACGACGAGCTGGTGCTGACGGATCTGCGGGACGCGGGCGCGGAGGTGGAGCTGCTGCCGTGCGGCGCGCTCTCGCCCAGGCTGCTGTCGTGAGGCCGAGGGCCGCAGTCGCCGGCCGCGGCACAAGCCGCGCGCACGAGCCGTACGCCTGGGGATGTCGCACGCCGTACCCCGTGGGATCCCGTGCCCCGCGCATGAGTTTGAGCCTCCCGACGCCGTCGCGGCCGGAGGCCGAAGACGGCCGAAGCGGTCCGCGAAGACGCCGGCGCCCCGGCCCGTGCTGATTCGGCGCTGTTCGATTCCGGTTATCCTTGACCGTCCCCTGTCCGCCCCCGAGCCCCGGAGTCACGCGTCGTGCGCATCGACCTGCACACCCACTCCACGGCATCGGACGGCACGGACACCCCGGCCGAGCTGGTGCGCAACGCCGCCGCTGCCGGGCTGGACGTCGTCGCGCTCACCGACCACGACACGACCCGCGGCCACGCCGAAGCGCGCGCCGCGCTCCCCGAGGGCCTGACCCTCGTCACCGGCGCCGAGATCTCCTGCCGCCTCGACGGGGTCGGCGTGCATCTGCTCGCGTACCTCTTCGACCCGGACGAGCCCGAGCTGCTGCGCGAGCGGGAGCTCGTGCGCGACGACCGGGTGCCGCGCGCCCGCGCCATGGTGGCCAAGCTCCAGGAGCTGGGCGTCCCCATCGAGTGGAGCCAGGTCGCCCGGATCGCCGGAGACGGCTCGGTCGGCCGCCCGCACATCGCCTCCGCGCTCGTCGAGCTCGGCGTGGTGCCCACGGTCTCCGACGCGTTCGCGCCCGAGTGGATCGCCGACGGCGGCCGGGCGTACGTCGTCAAGCACGAGCTCGACCCCTTCACCGCGGTCCGGCTGGTCAAGGCGGCCGGCGGCGTCAGCGTCTTCGCGCACCCGCTCGCCGTCAAGCGCGGCCGCACAGTGCCCGAGTCCGCGATAGCCGAGCTCTCGGCCGCGGGCCTCGACGGCGTCGAGGTCGACCACATGGACCACGACGAGCCCACGCGGGCCCGGCTGCGCGGCCTGGCCGCCGACCTCGGGCTGCTGGCCACCGGGTCCAGCGACTACCACGGCAGCCGCAAGACCTGCCGGCTCGGCGAGTACACCACCGACCCGGAGATCTACGGCGAGATCACACGCCGTGCGTTCGGTGCGTTCCCGGTGCCCGGCGCGGGCGGAAGCCTCCGGTAGCCCTCACGCCCACCTCTGTACGTACCTCTTCCGCTAGGCCAACACTGTGTTTGACGCTGCCGTTTTCGGCTCACTGTTTCTGACCCTTTTCGTCATCATGGATCCCCCTGGGATCACTCCGATCTTCCTCGCCCTGACCTCGGGACGGCCTGCCAAGGTGCAGCGCCGGATGGCCTGGCAGGCGGTGACGGTCGCGTTCGGCGTGATCACCGTCTTCGGCCTGCTCGGCCAGCAGATCCTGGACTATCTGCACGTCTCCGTGCCCGCGCTGATGATCGCGGGCGGTCTGCTGCTCCTGCTCATCGCGCTCGATCTGCTGACCGGCAAGACCGACGAGCCCCAGCAGACCAAGGACGTCAACGTCGCCCTCGTGCCGCTCGGCATGCCGCTGCTGGCCGGGCCCGGCGCGATCGTCTCCGTGATCCTCGCCGTGCAGCACGCGGACGGAGTAGCGCAGCAGGTCTCGGTCTGGGCGGCGATCGTGGCGATGCACGCGGTGCTCTGGCTGACCATGCGCTACTCGCTGGTGATCATCCGCCTGATCAAGGACGGCGGCGTGGTGCTGGTGACCAGGCTCGCGGGCATGATGCTCTCCGCCATCGCGGTGCAGCAGATCATCAACGGCGTGACACAGGTCATCCAGAGCTCGTGACGCAGGTCGTGCCCGGACCTCGTGACGCAGGTCATTCGGAGCGCCTGACCGGTCCGGGCTCGGGGCGGGCCTGGCCTGTGACCCGTACCGCACGGCCGACGCACGACGCCCCCGCACGGACGATCCGTGCGGGGGCGATATGCGTGTACAGCGTCGTGACGCGATCGCGCGTCACTGCGTCGGCGTCGTCACTGCATCGGCGTTACGAGGCCGAGGCGGCGGCTGGGCGGATCAAGATGCGCTGGCCGATAGACGCGGCCTGCTGCACGATCCGGTTGACGGAGGCGGCGTCCACGACGGTGGTGTCCACGGCGGTGCCGTCGACGTCGTCCAGTCGCATGATCTCGAAGCGCAAGGCTTCTCCCTTCGTCTGATCCTCCTGGCGGAGAACTACTGGTGCTGCTTCAACTGTGCCGACGGCTCGGCCGCCGGCACATCTATACGTCTTCAACGCGATGCATCCTGCAAACATTCCCTACGCTAAGGAAATTTTTCGGATGCCTAACTACTGGCGGGTATCGCTATGGCCACGGAGAATGAGCAGCGTATGAACGACGCAGAGGCCAACGACATCAGCGCCCGCCTGGAGCGCACCAACGAGCTGCTCCATCGCATGCTCGCCGAGGTGGCGAAGACCCCTTCGACGCATGCCATCTTCGTGGACGCGGGTTACGTCTATGCTGCGGCCGGGTTGCTTGTAACGGGCACCGAAGATCGGCGCTCCTTCGATCTGGACGCCGAGGGCATGATCGAGGCCTTCATCGACAAGGCCCGGACGATCTTCGCGGACAGCCGGCTGCTGCGGGTCTACTGGTACGACGGTGCCCGGCGCCGTATCCACACGCCCGAGCAGCAGTCCATAGCGGAGCTGCCCGACGTCAAGGTACGGCTCGGCAATCTCAACGCGAACAACCAGCAGAAGGGCGTCGACTCCCTCATCCGCACGGACCTGGAGTCGCTCGCCCGCCACCGCGCCATCAGCGATGCCGCGCTGGTCGGCGGCGACGAGGACCTGGTCTCGGCGGTCGAGGCGGCGCAGGGGTACGGCGCGCGCGTCCATCTATGGGGCATCGAGGCGGGCGACGGGCGCAACCAGGCCGAGCCGCTGCTGTGGGAGGTCGACAGCCAGCGGACGTTCGACCTGGACTTCTGCCGCCCGTACATCACACGCCGCCCGGTCACGACGTACGAGAACGAGGGCGCGCCGCCCCCCTCCCGCGACGAGGTGCGCTTCGTGGGCGCGCAGATCGCCGCGACCTGGCTGGTCGAGCGCGGGCGGGAGGCGATGGCGGAGCTGCTGCCGGGCCACCCGTACCTGCCCGGACCCGTCGACCAGGACCTGCTGATCGAGGCCGAGAGGCTGCTCCAGCGGTCGCTGCGGGGGCACGCGGTGCTGCGGCGGTCGCTGCGGGACGGCTTCTGGCAGCACCTTCAATCGCAGTACTGAGCCTGCCGGCTCCACGCGGGCCCTATAGCGCTCCGCAGCTCTTCGCCCTATAGCGCTCCGCAAGCTCGCCGCCCCGGCAGCGTGGGCCACCCCCGGCAGCGTGGCTCCCCCCGGTCCGTGGCTACCCCTGGTCGTCCCAGAACGCGGCGATCGCCTCGGCGGTCTCCCGGGGGCGGTCGGTGTTGGGGGAGTGCTCGGCCCCGGCGATCAGCGTCCGGCGGGCGCCGAGGCGCTCGGCCATCGCGTCGAGGAGCGGCACCGGCCAGGTGTCGTCGCGCTCGCCGGACAGCACATGCTTGGGCAGCGGCTGTACGGCGGCGAGCTGGTCGACCCGGTCGGGCTCGACGGTCAACTGGCGGCCCGTGGCGATGAGCTGGGCGGGGTTGTGGAGCAGCCAGCGACGGCGGAGGTCCTCCCCGTCGGTGTCGGCCTCCTCGGGCGTGTCGAGCGCCGTCATCGCCTCCCACACCCGGTCCATGCCCATCACGGCCAGAGCGTCGCTGAGCAGCTTGATCTTCTGCTGCTGGGCGGGCGCGACCTGCGCCGGGCCGGAGGACATGAGGGTCAGCGAGACGAAGGGCGCCGCGTCGAGCAGGACGGCCGCGCGGGCGATCTGCCCGCCGAGCGAGTGCCCGAGGAGATGGACGGGGGTCCCGATCGCCTCGGCCTGGGCGAGGACGTCCTCGGCCAACTCGGCCTGGGCGTAGGCGAGCTCGTCGTCCGGCCCCGAGCTCTCGAACTGTCCGCGCCCGTCGACGGCGACGACGCGATAGCCGGCCTCGGAGAGGGGCGTAAGGAGGGCGATGAAGTCCTCCTTGCTCCCGGTGTAGCCGGGGAGGAGAAGCGCGGTCCCCTTGTCGCCGCTCAGCGTGTCGTGCACGGCGAAGTCCCCCCGGGAGGTGGGGAGACGGTCGGCGCGGGCGCAAGGGGGAGGGGTGAAGGTCGGAGGCCGGCTCATAGAAGGAGGCTATAGGGGAAGGCTGCCGCGCCCGCGGCCGAGGCACGGCTGCGGTGTGGCTGAGATGCGGGGCCTCGGCCGGGCCGCGCGCGGGAACGGCGACGGCCCGGCCCCTCTCTCGAGGAACCGGGCCGACTCGCCTGCGGGATCAGCTCTCCGGCTGGGCCGCCTTGCGGGTGCGCGTACGCCGCGGCTTGGGCTCGTCCGTCGCCGTCTCCGCCACGACTGCCGCCTCGGGGGCGGTCGCCGCAGCCTTGCGGGTACGGGTCCGGCGGGGCTTGACCGCCGGCTCTTCGGTCGCGTCCGGCACGGCGGCCGTCTCCACGGCCACGGCGGTCGCCTCGGGGGCGGTCGCCACGGCCTTGCGGGTACGGGTCCGGCGGGGCTTGACGGCCGGCTCCTCCACCGGCTCCACCACGGCCACGGCCGCCTCGGGGGCGGTGGCCGCGGCCTTGCGGGTGCGGGTCCGGCGGGGCTTGACGGCCGGCTCTTCGGTCGCGTCCGGCACGGCGGCCGTCTCCACGGCCACGGCGGTCGCCTCGGGGGCGGTCGCCACGGCCTTGCGGGTACGGGTGCGGCGCGGCTTGACGGCCGGCTCCTCCACCGGCTCCGCCACGGCCACGGCCGCCTCCGGCGCGGTCGCCGCGCCCACGCGGGTGCGACGGCGACGACGCGGCGTGCGCGCCTCCGACGCCTGCTCCGCCTCGGGAGCCTCGACGATCTCGGCGGTCTCCGCGACCGCCTGGTCCAAGTCCACCGTCGCTCCGCCGCGCGTGCGGCGGCGCTGGCGCGGAGTGCGCGTACGCGCGGGGCGCTCCTCACGAGCCGCCGGCGCGGACTTGCGGCCACGGCCGCCGGTCTCGCCCAGGTCCTCGATCGCCTCCGCGCCCAGACCCGCGCGGGTCCGCTCGGCGCGGGGCAGGACGCCCTTGATGCCCGCGGGGATGTTCAGCTGCTCGTACAGATGAGCAGAGGTGGAGTACGTCTCGACCGGGTCGTGGAAGTTCAGGTCCAGCGCCTTGTTGATCAGCTGCCAGCGCGGGATGTCGTCCCAGTCGACCAGCGTGATCGCCGTACCGGACGCGCCGGCGCGGCCCGTGCGGCCCACGCGGTGGAGGTACGTCTTCTCGTCCTCCGGCGACTGGTAGTTGATCACGTGCGTGACGCCCTCGACGTCGATGCCGCGCGCGGCGACGTCCGTGCACACCAGCACGTCCACCTTGCCGTTGCGGAACGCCCGCAGCGCCTGCTCGCGCGCGCCCTGGCCCAGGTCGCCGTGGACCGCGCCGGACGCGAAGCCGCGGCGCTCCAGCTGCTCGGCGATGTCGGCGGCCGTGCGCTTCGTACGGCAGAAGATCATCGCCAGCCCGCGGCCCTCGGCCTGCAGGATGCGGGAGACCATCTCCGGCTTGTCCATGGAGTGCGCACGGAAGACGTGCTGCGTGATGTTGGCGACGGTCGCGCCCTCGTCGTCCGGCGCGGTGGCGCGGATGTGCGTGGGCTGCGACATATAGCGACGGGCGAGTCCGATGACCGCGCCCGGCATGGTCGCCGAGAACAGCATGGTCTGACGCTTCGGCGGCAGCAGCTGGATGATCTTCTCGACGTCGGGCAGGAAGCCCAGGTCGAGCATCTCGTCGGCCTCGTCGAGGACGAGCGCGCGCACATGCGAGAGGTCCAGCTTCTTCTGGCCCGCCAGGTCGAGCAGCCGGCCGGGCGTGCCGACGATCACGTCGACGCCCTTCCGCAGCGCTTCGACCTGGGGCTCGTAGGCGCGGCCGCCGTAGATCGCCAGCACGCGCACATTGCGCACCTTGCCGGCGGTCAGCAGGTCATTGGTGACCTGGGTGCACAGCTCGCGGGTCGGGACGACCACGAGCGCCTGAGGGGCGTCGGTCAGCTGGTCGGGCCTCGCCCGGCCGGCCTCGACGTCCGCGGGGACGGTGACACGCTCCAGCAGCGGCAGGCCGAAACCGAGCGTCTTGCCGGTGCCGGTCTTGGCCTGGCCGATGACGTCGGTGCCGGAGAGCGCGACGGGGAGCGTCATCTCCTGGATGGGGAACGGGGAAACGATGCCGACAGCCTCGAGGGCCTCGGCCGTCTCGGGAAGAATCCCGAGATCTCGGAAAGTCGTAGTCAGGGTGCTGCCTCTTCTGTGAGACGCGGCACGAGGCGAACGAAGGGGGTCGTACCGCACCTGGTACTTGGCCGGCCGTGGATTGGCCGGATGGCGGCGCGGGACCACTGCCGTCGCTCGAGCGCTCATGCCGCTGAGGGCCCCTCATCAACGGTTCGTGCGTAGAAAAATACGCACGGTCCGCGTGGAGGGCGGGCGGGTCGGAGCCGATCGGGCCACCGACCGGGCATCCTCAATGGGGTCTGAAGGAGCAAATCCCTCAGTCAAACACTGCGATCGCCCGCCGAGTATTCGAAACGCTCAGCAGGCGCATTACCACTGTACCCCGGAATCGCGCATGTGTGTTGGGCGAATTCATGGGAACCGCGCTGGCGGCCTGGCTGACCAGGGCCTTCCCCCGTGCGATGAGCGGGCTATTGTGCGCTTCATGGAGACGCCTGACAACGCCACTGAACACACCGGGATCGCCGCCCAGGACTGGGCCACGGCCTCCGCCGACCAGCAGTACCGCGCCGCCGTCGTGGACCTGCTCGGCGCGCTCGCGTACGGCGAGCTGGCGGCCTTCGAGCGGCTCGCCGAAGACGCCAAACTCGCGCCGACGCTCGGCGACAAGGCCGAGCTGGCGAAGATGGCCTCCGCCGAGTTCCACCACTTCGAGCAGCTGCGCGACCAGCTCACCGCCATCGAGGCCGAGCCGACCGCCGCCATGGAGCCCTTCGCGCAGGCGCTGGACGACTTCCACCGCCAGACCGCGCCGTCCGACTGGCTGGAGGGCCTGGTCAAGGCATACGTCGGCGACTCGATCGCCAGCGACTTCTACCGCGAGGTGGCCGCCCGGCTGGACTCCGACACCCGCGCCCTGGTGCTCGCCGTCCTCGACGACACCGGCCACGGGAACTTCGCGGTCGAGAAGGTCCGCGCCGCCATCGAGGCCGACCCCCGCGTCGGCGGCCGGCTCGCGCTGTGGGCGCGGCGGCTGATGGGCGAGGCGCTCTCCCAGGCGCAGCGGGTCGTGGCGGAGCGTGACGCGCTCTCCACGATGCTGGTGGGCGGCGTGGCCGGCGGCTTCGACCTCGCCGAGGTGGGGCGGATGTTCTCCCGGATCACCGAGGCGCACACCAAGCGGATGGCGGCGCTGGGCCTGGCGGCCTGACGCGCCGGAGCGGGGGCCTCGGCCCCCGCTCCCCGCCAGCCCTTCCCGGCCGCAGCCAGGCGACGGTCAGAAGCGCGTCCTCACACGGCGGAGCTCGCGGCGCGCGTCGTCACAGCGGGAACGCGCGGCGCAGCCGGCGCCCTGACGGCCGGATGAGCAGCGAGAGCAGTACCGCGCCGATGGCCAGCGCGCCCGCGAGCGTCGCCACCACATGGCCGGGGCCGAGGGCCGCATGCGTGACATACGCGCCGAAGAGAGCGCCGACGGGGCCCGTGGCGAACACCACGCGGCGCGAGGGGAGACGTTCGGACAGATGACGGGCGGCGGCCCAGGAGAGGGCGAGTCCGAGCAGGACTGAACCGAGCGTTTCCAAGAGCACTGCTGATCACCTCACGGCCGCCGGTGCGGGCAAATCGGTCGTAGCCCGTACTACCCGGCGTTCACGGAACGCAACCCTCCCTGAGCAGGGCAAGGAGCACAAGAGGGCCCGGCGGGGAATATCCCGCCGGGCCCTCTTGCGCTGTCACGCCGTCGCGTGAGCCGACGCTCTACAGAGCGCCGAAGCCCACCCGCCGCGCAGCCGGCTCACCGATCTCGATGTACGCGATCCGGTCGGCCGGCACGAGCACCTTCCGGCCCTTGTCGTCCGAGAGGCTGAGCAGCTGAGCCTTGCCGGACAGCGCATCGCTCACCGCGCGCTCGACCTCCTCGGCGGACTGCCCGCTCTCCAGCACGATCTCCCGGGGCGCGTGCTGCACGCCGATCTTGACCTCCACGGCTATGTCCCTCCGACGGTCCGTGCGTTGCGCGGTCAGCCGCGCCGTACGCAGCACACATTAGCCCGGTGAGGGGACCCGGCATGCGCCCCCGGGAAACGCCAGGAGCGAACACCCCGGCAGGCCGGGCGGCCTCAGTGCTGCTCGGCCCCGTGCAGCGGGAAGCCCGCGATGCCGCGCCAGGCGAGCGAGGTCAGCAGCTGCACCGCCGTGTCGCGCGGAATGCCGGAGCCGCTGGAGAGCCAGTACCGGGCGACCACCTGGGAGACCCCGCCGAGGCCCACGGCCAGCAGCATGGACTCGTCCTTGGACAGACCCGTGTCCTCGGCGATGACGTCGGAGATCGCCTCCGCGCACTGCAGGGACACCCGGTCCACGCGCTCGCGCACGGCCGGCTCGTTCGTCAGGTCCGACTCGAAGACCAGCCGGAACGCGCCGCCCTCGTCCTCCACGTACGCGAAGTAGGCGTCCATGGTCGCCGCGACGCGCAGCTTGTTGTCCGTCGTCGAGGCCAGCGCCGTGCGCACGGCGTGGAGCAGGGACTCGCAGTGCTGGTCCAGCAGCGCCAGATAGAGCTCCAGCTTGCCGGGGAAGTGCTGGTAGAGAACGGGCTTGCTGACGCCTGCCCGCTCGGCGATGTCGTCCATGGCGGCCGAGTGGTAGCCCTGGGCCACGAAGACTTCCTGGGCGGCTCCCAGCAGCTGGTTCCTGCGGGCTCGGCGCGGCAGGCGCGTGCCTCGCGGGCGCGCTGCCTCTGTCTGCTCGATGGCTGTCACGCCGCCTCCCAATGTCTTGAACAAGCACAGTCGATCCGTGCGCGCTGTGCGCCGCGCCGCCATCGTACTTTTGGGTAACGAGGCTGTGCGCGGTGCGGACGCAGAATTTCACGGACCGGACAGTCGCGGTAGCTCCCGATTCGGGGGCATAGCGGGGCAGGTCACCGGTAGTCGTCCTCGTCGAGCCTGACGACGCGGGCCTGCTCGGCGGCGTCGGCCTCGTTCGCCTCCGCCGGGTCTATGCCGGTCAGCGGGTCGTCGTGCTCGGGTCGGACCTCTGCGTGCTGCTCCGCGGCGTCCGCCTCAGGCACGTCGGCGTCGAGCGGGGCGTCCTGATCGTCTTCCTCTTCGTCGAATTCGTCGGGTTCGTCGAAGATCTGGGGGTCTGTGGGATCGACGGACATGAGGCACCGCTTTCCATGGAGAGCGCCCTTTCCTTCGAGCGTAGGAGCTACTCATAGCCAGCGCTATGCGATGTGTGACGCCGAACACACGAGCTGCCGCGTGATCGTCTCGTAACATTGCCCGCATGTCTTCGACCGAGCTGCCGGGAGTCCGCGCCGTCGCCGCCGCCGCGGCCCCCAAGGTGGCCTCCGTGCGGGTCGCCGAGGGCGAGGAGCTCCGCTCGGTCGCGCTGCCCGGTCTGACGCTCACGGTCCGGTCCCGGCCGCCGCGCCGCGCCGGGCTGCCGCCCGCGCTCTATGTGCACGGGCTCGGCGGCTCCTCGCAGAACTGGTCGGCGCTGATGCCGCTCCTCGAGGACGTCCTGGACGGCGAGGCGCTCGACCTGCCCGGCTTCGGCGACTCGCCGCCGCCCGACGACGGCGACTACTCGGTCACCGCCCACGCCCGGGCGGTGATCCGTCATCTGGAGGCCGCCCGGCGCGGGCCCGTCCACCTCATCGCGAACTCTCTGGGCGGCGCGGTCTCCACCCGTGTCGCCGCCGTGCGGCCCGACCTGGTGCGCACGCTCACCCTGGTGTCGCCCGCCCTGCCCGAGATCCGGGTGCAGCGCTCCGCCGTGCCGACCGCGCTGCTGGCGCTGCCCGGCGTCGCGTCGCTCTTCAAGCGACTCACCCGGGAGCACTCGGCCGAGCAGCGCACCCGAGGCGTGCTGGCCCTGTGCTACGGAGATCCCGCGCGGGTGAGCGAGGAGGGCATGCGCAACGCCGTGGAGGAGATGGAGCGGCGTATGCAGCTCCCCTACTTCTGGGATGTGATGTCCCGCTCGGCCCGCGGCGTCGTCGACGCCTACACGCTGGGCGGACAGCACGGACTGTGGCGGCAGGCGGAGCGCGTGCTCGCGCCGACTCTGCTCGTCTATGGCGGGCGGGACCAGCTCGTCTCGTACCGTATGGCGAGGAAGGCGGCTGCGGCCTTCCGCGACTCCCGACTGCTGACGCTCCCGGACGCCGGGCACGTGGCCATGATGGAGTACCCCGAGACGGTCGCCCAGGCCGTCCGCGAACTACTCGACGACAGTGGCAGGAGCTGATAAGGGCGTGGGACGACACAGCCGCAAGGGCCCCGCGCCCAAAGGCTCCGACGCCGAGTCCAAGCCGTCTGGCATACAGCCCGGCGAACAGCCCGGCGCGGGGCCCCGCGCCGGCCGCCGCCGCGCGCCGGAGCCGCACACGCCCGCCGGGTACACCGTGGACCAGACCAGGGGCGGACACCCCGAGCAGCACGAGGCGGGCGGCGGCTGGGGCGCGCCGCAGGGCTACGACGGCCGGCAGGGCGCCGCGCCGCGCACCCAGACGCCGCCGCCCGGGTTCGCGGGCGGGGCCAGGATCCCGGGGCCGCGCAGGGAGTTCGTCGAGGCGTTCGACCAGCAGCCGTCCTCGCCGCAGCAGTCCTCTCAGCAGCGGCCGCCCTCGCAGCGGCCTCCTTCGCCGGGGGAGCCGCAGTCGCGGTTCCCCTCCGATCCGTACGCCCCCCTCCCCGAGGGGGGCGCCGCCGGCCCGGGGCGGTCCTTCGACGCCGAAGCCGACCCCGAGACGGGCGAGCCCGAGAAGCCGGCCAAGGGTGTCAAGGGGCGAGCCCTCACCGGGATCGCGGCAGCCGCCGTCACCACCGTCCTCGCGGTCGTGGTCGCCGGACAGGTCACGGCCGACAGCCAGGAGAAGCCCGGCGCGCAGGCCGCGGGCGACAACCGGGACATCGAGCGCAGCCCGGCCTCCCGCGACGGCGACCGGCTGGTCCCGCCGCAGCGGAACGCGCCGGAAGCCGCGGCGCCGCCCTCGTACGACCAGCTGATGGCGGCTCAGTTCCCCCTCGAGCCCAAGCTGAAGGGCTCCGGCGACTTCGAGGCCGTCCCCGGCTTCGACAAGGCGCCCGGCAAGGGGACCAAGATCCGCTACCGGGTCGACATCGAGAAGGGGCTCGGGCTGGACGGCACGCTGTTCGCCGATGCCGTCCAGAAGACCCTGAACGACGAGCGGTCCTGGGCGCACGGCGGCGCGATGACGTTCGAGCGCGTCTCCTCCGGCGAGCCGGAGTTCGTCATCACGCTGGCCAGCCCCGGCACCACCGCGATCTGGTGCGCGAAGTCCGATCTCGACGTCACCGTCTCCAACGTCAGCTGCGACTCCGCGCAGACCGAGCGCGTGATGATCAACGCGTACCGCTGGGCGCAGGGGGCGTCGACTTATGGCCCCAAGGCGATGCACTCCTACCGGCAGATGCTCATCAACCACGAGGTCGGGCACCGGCTCAAGCACGACCATGAGAACTGCCGTACGCCCGGTTCGCTCGCGCCCGTGATGCAGCAGCAGACGAAGTCCCTGAACGTCGACGGGATCGCGTGCAAGCCCAACCCCTGGGTGCACCCCGAGGGCTGATCGACCTCGCCCGCGAGGACCGGTCGACCGGCCTCGTTCGCGAGCCCGCCCCTCGGCGCCGGCCGCGGCCTGACCGCACGGCTTGACGGTACGTAACCGCAAGGAGCCGTAGCGCGACGGAACGCGGCCCGGGAGGGAAAGTTACGTGCATTCACCCCTTCTGGTGGCGCGACGGACAACCGTCCGTCGCGCCACCGACGTATCCGCTTAACGTCGTCCCGCTGCGAGTCGCCGGACCAACGGCGGCCGTCCACAAGGGAGATCGGGGGTGCGTTCGTGCGGATCGCACTGCTTACGGACGGTGGGTATCCGTATACGACGGGTGAGTCCAGGCTCTGGTGCGACCGGCTTGTGCGCGGGCTCGCCCAGCACGAGTTCGACATCTACGCGCTCAGCCGCAGCGCCCAGCAGGAAGACCAGGGCTGGATCCCGCTCCCGCCCCAGGTCCAGCGCGTGCGCACCGCGCCGCTCTGGGCGCCCGAGGACGACGGACGCAGCTATGGACGTCGCGAACGTCGGCGCTTCGTCGCCTCCTTCAAGGAGCTCGCCGCCGCAGTCTGCGGAAACGGCGAGCAGGACGGTTTCGCCGCGGGGCTCTATGGTCTCGCCGAACTCGCCCGCGAGCACGGCGGGCTCTATGCCGCCCTCCGCTCCGAACTCGCCATACGCGTCATCGAGTCCGCCTGTCGCGCCCCCGGCGCACGCCGCACCGTGCACGCCGCCGGCGTTCCCGACTACCTCGCCTTCGCCGACCAGCTGGAGCGCGCGCTGCGCCCGCTCTCGCTCGACTGGTACGGCGAGGACAGCCTCGGCGCGGTCGACCTGTGCCACGCCGCCTCCGGCGGATCGGCGGCTCTGCCCGGGCTGTTGGCCAAACGCTTCTTCGGGGTTCCGCTGCTGGTCACGGAGTACGGCGTACAACTGCGCGCGCACTATCTCGCGACCGGTGAAGGCGAGCTGACCGCTCCCGTACGAGCCCTCCTCGCCGCCTTCCAGGGCGCGCTCGCCGCCGAGGTCTACCGCCAGGCCTCCGTGATCACCCCCGGCAACACCCACGCGCGCCGCTGGCAGGAGAAGTGCGGCGCCGACCGCGCCAAGCTGCGCACCGTCTACCCGGGCATGGAGGCGGACCGCTTCGCGGCCGTGGGGGAGGGTGCGGACAGCGGCGACCCGGCGACCCTCGTCTGGGTCGGCCGGATCGAGCCCGCCAAGGACCTGATCGCGCTGCTGCACGCCTTCGCCGAGGTGCGCAAGGAGGAGCCGCGGGCACGGCTGCGGCTGTTCGCCGCGCCGGTGCGAGGGGCCGAGGCGGCGACCTATCTCGCCCACTGCCAGGCGCTGGCCGCCCAGCTCTTCCCCGACGAGGCCGCCGGGGCGCACGCCGTCGGCGACAACCCCGTCTCCTTCGAGGAGATCGGCGGGCCCGAGGCCCCCGAACTGGTCGACGCCTACGCGGCAGGCGGGGTGATCGTGCTCTCCAGCGTCGTCGAGGGCTTCCCGATCAGCCTGGTCGAGGCCATGTTCTGCGGGCGCGCGACCGTCTCGACGGACGTCGGCGCCGTCGTCGAGGTCATCGGCGGCACCGGGCTGGTGGTGCCTCCGCGCAATCCGCGGGCGCTCGCCAACGCCTGCCTCGCGCTTCTGCACGACCCCGAGCGCCGTGAGCGCCTGGGCGCGGCCGCGCGAGCCCGAGCGCTCGAACTCTTCACCGTCGAACAGAATCTGACGGCATTTCGCGGCATTTACCTCGAGCTCATCTCGCACTCGCCGGTGCGCCGGGACGCAGAGACGGTCGACGCGGACGGCGAGCCGCTGCCCTTCGCCCACCCGGCCGAGGCCCAGGTTCCCATCCCCTGGCCGGGCACGAGCACCCCCCAGACCGGTGGCCGCATCCCGCGCTGGGCCGCCGCGCCCGACGGCCTGGCGGGCGCGGTCGCGACGCGCGCGACGCCCAAGGACGCGATGCCGAAGGAGGCGCGTTCATGACCACCTCGCCGCCCCAGGGGCCCACCGGTCTGGAGGCCCGCGCCTTCGACGGCCGCACGTTCGCCGAGCGCGCGCTGGACGCCCGTACGGCCGAGACGCCTGTGAGCGCGCCCGGGAACGCCTCCGCAGCCTCCGCCACGCCCGCAGCCCCCTCAACGCCCGCAGCCCCTGCGGCCCCCGCCACGGCCGAAGCCCTCGACGCGCCGGATCCGCCCGCCGCCCGCCGAGGGCCCGCAGACCCCGTCAGGGCGCTGATCCACCGCCACCGCGAGCTGTGCGAACGGGCCGTGGACCCCCTGGAGATCGCCGCCGGGCTCGAAGCGCACGGCGTCACCGACCGGACGGCCGCCCGCTTCCGGCACCGGGACGTCTTCTCGCTCGCCGAGGAGCTCTACGCGCGCGTGCCGCGCGGAACCGACGCCGAACGCCCCTTGGCCGCGCCCGGACCCGAGCGCACCGTCGGCCGGCGCGGCGCCGACGCGCCGCGCAACGGCGCC